>CAYJBI010000098.1:0-5498 GCA_964368345.1 uncultured Mariniplasma sp.
AGCGGTGAATGTGAAATCAAGTTTAGAAAGATAGGAGCAAAAGAAGTCTTTGCTTATAAAGTTAATGGTGAAAAAATACAAGCGGTGGATATTCCTCCTGGTTATACCCATTCGATAAAAAATATCGGCACAACGGATTCGGTTACGATAATGTGGGCGAGCGAAATATTTGATAAAGATAATCCCGACACCTACTTCGAGGAGGTTGAAAAAGATGAGCAGTAAATATAAAGTGGTCACAATCCTTGGCACAAGACCCGAAATCATACGCCTTAGCGAAACAATCAAGGCTTGTGATCAATATTTTGAACATATTCTTGTCCACACTGGTCAAAACTATGATTATGAGCTCAATCAGATTTTTTTCGAAGATTTGAACTTAAGAGCGCCTGACTACTATTTAGATAGCGCAGGCAAGGATCTTGGCGAGACAATTGGTAACGTTATTGCAAAGAGCTATAAACTTTTAAGCGATTTGAAACCTGATGCCTTGTTAATTTTAGGCGATACAAACTCCGCTCTTGCGGCAATCTCCGCAAAACGTCTTAAAATACCCATCTTCCATATGGAAGCAGGTAATCGCTGCTGGGACTGGAATGTTCCGGAAATGGTTAATAGAACTATCGTTGATCACATCGCTGACATCAATCTTCCGTATACAGAAAATTCCCGTCACTATCTGCTCTCGGAAGGAATTGATGGCAAAACTATTTTTGTGACCGGTTCTCCGATGAATGAAGTAATTACGAAAAATATCGATAGAATCAAAAATAGCGATGTCTTGCGGCGCTTGAATCTTGAAAAAGGCAAATATATTATAGTCTCCGCTCATCGCGAAGAAAATATCGATATCGAAGAAAACTTCATTGAACTCGTTAATTCTATTAACGAAATCGCCAAGAAATACGGAGTCCCAGTCATTTATTCAACACACCCAAGAACGCGCAAATTTATTGAAAAACGGAAGATTGAATTTCATTCACTTGTTCAGAATGTTAAGCCACTTGGATTTCTTGATTATGTCAAATTACAAGCCAATGCATTGCTCGTTTTAAGCGATAGCGGCACGCTGACCGAAGAATCAGCAATCTTGGGTTTTCCCGGTGTTCTCATTAGAACTTCGACGGAACGCCCCGAGGGTTTAGATGCCGGCACCATTGTTGTCGGAGGAATAAAAAGTCGCGATGTTTTGGCATCCTGCGAACTGGCAATAAAAATAGTGTCAGATAGACCAATATCCAGTCTGCCACACGACTATGGCACTATTGATGTTTCCACAAAAGTTGTCAAAATCATTCAAAGCTATGTCCATATTGTTAATAAAACAACGTGGCTTAAATAAAAATTTTACAGAAACGCAGTTACTAATTTCTTGATAGCATAGTTTAATTGTTATAAAGTATTTCAAGTATGAACGGGCAAGAATTCACAAAAAAGCAAAGGCATTACCTTAGATTTAAGAGGTTCTTGGATATTTTTGTGACATTCTTCGCAATTATTATTTTGACACCTTTTCTCTTTTTGATTGGCCTTCTCGTCGTCTGCACTTCGAAAGGGCCGGTCTTCTTTCGCCAAAAAAGAGTCGGCAAAGATAAAAAGGTATTTCGCATTCTCAAATTTCGAACCATGAAAGTCAACGCTCCTGAAATTCCTCCAAGCAACATGACCAAAGAACAGCAAAAAGCGATGTTAACTAATATCGGCGCATTTTTGCGAAAGACAAGTATCGACGAGTTACCGCAAATATTTAATGTTTTTGTTGGCCAAATGAGTGTAATAGGCCCAAGGCCGGCCGCAGCAAAAAATGAAGATGATATTATTAATGAACGTGATAAGCATTCGCCAAGCCCCAATTCTCTTCGTCCGGGACTCTCAGGATATGCCCAAACGCATGGTCGAAACCACGAAGTTCAGCAAAAAGCAGAATTGGACGCATATTATGCAAAAAACATTTCCTTTGCTCTTGATGTCAAAGTATTCTTTCTAACGATTAAGAAGATATTCCTTTTCGAAGGTTCGTAGATTGGCATACTTAGTTATTGAAGTGGTAATATATAAATGTTGTTCTGCTTATAACTAAAACAATGGCCATAAAACAAAGAAACTTATTAGTAAATATACTCTTTTGGATAACGATGATTTTCCTCGCTTATTTCGCGGAGAACGTCGTTCTTTTTGATTTATCAAACTTTCAAAGGGGCTTTACCTTAATAGAGTATGTTTTATTGTTCTCCGGCATCATAGCGATACTCGGATACTATTTTCATTGCGAATACAAGTACAACGGAATAAGACCTAAATGGATAGTTGTTGTTGTCTTGTTCTTAATAGTAGTAAGCGCGGCGATTGGAATTTTTTCGACTCCCGATATTCAATACTTTGAAACTTTGGAAGTAATAGATGAAGTTGAAACGGTTGTAATTAGGGAATACACAATTACTCTTATTGGTAAAATCAAAAGCTTACTTTATGTCATTATTGCCGCGGCAGGTGTCTATATTCAATTGGTGGTCCTGCCTCGAATGATAAGCTTTAAGAAGTACATTTTATTCCTGATGTACATCATTGTCATAGTCGCCTTAATATCAGCTTTCGTCAGTTACTTTCTTGATTTCGATTCTTATGTCCATCTTTACTATCACGGCCTGTATGGTTATGATTACCCGCAATCATTTGTCTTTAATCGCAATATGTATGGTTTGATGCTCCTACTAGGAATGCTGGCCTTATATGTCATTATTTCGTATTTGCCGAAATGGTATAACTACGTCTTTTTAATCTTTCTGTTCGTCAATATTTTCTTTACTTTTTCCAAGGCCGCCCTAGGCGTTGCTCTCATCACCTTTATCGTTCACTTTATATATCGGATGATCGTCACATTTAAGCAGAGCAAAATAAGGAACATAATCTACTTAGTGCTAGTCGGAATCTTGGCGATAGCGGGAACGCTATTAATTCCCTTTCCGGTTTTCATGGATATTCAGCTTTTTAACGAAGCGCGAAGATTCATTCTCGAGTACTATGTAGAACTCGGCATCGGATCATATGAATCAAGGGCAAAAATATGGGAATCGGTTCTTCAGCTTTCAACAGGCATTCATCTATGGTTTGGCCGCGGTCTTCATTTGTTTAATCAAACTCTCGGCTTCTATCACTCAGGAGTCGAAAGCAGCGGTGGCGTCACCAATTACTTCTCCCACAATGGCTTTCTTGAGATTCTGGGCCAGTGGGGCCTTGTCGGCTTGATTCCTTATTGTTTGGGAATACTAGCGATCTTCATTATTGATATTTATGTTGCCGTCAAGAACTACAAGGTAGGGATACCGGCTTTAATCATCTTTGGAGCGTTTTTAGGCTATACGATGGTGGAGACATCAACCTTATTCGATCTGACGATTGAAGGCGTGACAACGACCTCTTTAGTGGCCCTTCCAGCGCTATCGTGGCTCTACGCTTATCGACATCCAGAGAAGAATAAAGAGATTGTGAAAAGCGCGGAAGAAATAGAATACGGAATGCCGCGCTACGACACGGCTAAATTCGAAAGACAAGCCGCAAAATATATCGCCTTGTTATTGGGCGTTACCACACTTTTTGCATTCTATAGTTTTTATATAAATAAACTTGAAGTTCCAATCTATATCCTATTTGTGACATTGATGCTTGTCGTCTTTATTACCTTGCCGCGGACATTAGCGAATGCCTATCAGTTAAGGCACAAAAAGCGAGGGGCAATCTTTGGATTACTATTTTCCTTGAGTGTTATTATTGGCCTTGCGGCCTTATTGCTCTATATTTTTACCACATCTCCATTAGTAGTTATCTTCGCTGTAAAGATACTTCTTATTAATCTACTATTAAGCGAGAAGTTCTTTAGAACTGAGGAGGACTCATTTAAGTTTTACTTAACTAATGTTATTGGCCGCTCTTCAATTCTTTTATTCGCGGTTATTATTTCTGGTTCCTTGATTGTCTTTTTATATCGAGGTCTGACCTGGTTTATCTTATCGGAAATAGTGGGTCTCTTTATCGTATTTGCGGTTCCTTTTATTCGCGAGTTTGATTTGAAAAAGAGCCTTGCTAATAAGAAGATGCTCTTGCTTTTTGCTCGTGGAATTGAAAAATAATTAGCCCTGCTTTTTTAATACAATTCCCACAATTCATCGAATGATTTGTCAAGAGAAAGAACAATGCTTTGGCTTTCTTTGTCTGACCTCGATAACTCTTCTTTTACATATTCTTCATCGTATCTTCCGATGACGGTCAATGATTGTTCGATTGCGTCTTTAATCAAAGGCTGAAAATTGGCCCATGTCCGAATTATTTCTCCCCTTTCCTTGTCATAGTATTTTGCAATGCGGTAGTTATAGCGATACTCATCGTAATAATGTTTGATCTCGATTTTACCATAGTAACCCTTTTCATCTATTTCCCTTTGCATTTCCTTAACAAAATTAAGCGTAAAAAGACATTGATTTATATAGCTGCCGTCTTTGCCGCCTTGTGGGCAAATCCGTTCCGCTCTTTCTAGATAAGAAGCCGATTTTGTAGGATTGGCAATCAACAGTTTTAAATGACATCCATTCTCGATGGCTTTCATAATTTGTGGCCGAAAGGCTTCCATAAATGCGTTTCCGGATATAAAACAAAACTTCAGCTCCCTTGGATATAAATATCCACCGCCCCCAAACATGATGCTGGCTTGCTTCTTATCTAGCCGGCCCTCGCCGATTGAATAAATTCCCAGTCGCCTCATCTTTCGATCATTAGTTTTAACGCTGAATATCTCGCTTGAGACAATCTTTGTTACGCTTCCTAAAATGATTGTGATGATCAAGGCTTTATCGATTTCGAGCAAAATCGCATAGACGCTCTCTGTCAATCGCTCTTTATCAAACACCGCTAGGATGACCGATAAGGCAATTGCGAGTAAAATGGCGGAGACAATAATAATTAATGTTAAGGATATTTTTCTTTTAATCATAAAACACACCCCTTTGATTATATGATAATGATAATTAAGTTCCTTTTACATCGCAAAAACGGATAGGATATTTTTTTCCTTCCCACCTCCCCAACCTTTTTTGCAATTTTTTTTATAAAAAATGTTATTAATAATTACGAACTCATCGCATAAATATTGCAATATGACAAAAATGTAACTCAAAACCATTTGCATTTTTTTATTCATATGTGTTTATACATATAAGTGCGTTTACGCATTTAACATTTATTAATAATTAGCGTGCAAGGGCACGCTCACCTCATAGCGAAGGGGGAAACACTATGAAACTAACAAAATCACTATGGACCAAATTAATTACCATCGGCCTCGGTGCGACGATGGCATTAGGCGTTGGACTGACTGCTAGCAAAGTTGTTGAGGGAGTTCGGGCTATAACTGGCACAGAAACTGTTGCTCTCAGTTCCGGAGTTCACAACGGACGCACGGGGGATTCTTCCAAGATTACTTGGACGGGCACATATGCTACTGTCAC
>CAYJBI010000099.1:0-5398 GCA_964368345.1 uncultured Mariniplasma sp.
TGTAACGGATTTTTAATGAAAATGAGTCATTTAACGTAAAACGTATGTTTTATATGATTAATACTTGAATTGTATGGATTGATATATCATCATAAAAATAAAATGATTTTATTCCTTATCTGATTTGAATATTCAATATATGATGATGAGGATTGAAGAAGGAGTTTAAGCGTTCAACTGCTTAAACTCCCTTGTTTTATATAGGTATTTAGTCATTTAATGATGATTTAGACTACTATTCAATCGCTTATTCTATTGGTCAAGCAAATCTCTCATATCGCCTAATATTGCTCTAGGAACAGGAAGATCAATCATTGTCTTTAAACCTGGTTTAGCATTAATGACATGTGGAATCATATTTACACACATCGCAATCGTACCAATGCCTCCATTAATCTCTGGCGTTATTGCCATGTTGATATTGGGCACACCTTGTAGTGTTATATAATCCCCTGTTTGTGTTCCTTCCATTTCAGGTTCAATTTGTTGAGGATGAATCATATTAATAAAGACATCTCCATTAACTAAACCTTGTCCTGTCATATTGATACCTGCAAGATGTCCTTCTTTTGCTTCTCCATAAGGACTTTTACGATCAACATTCGTGATGATAGGTGCCATTTGCTGAGTGAATTCATCAAGTTTAACGCCTAATGCATCTGAAATCATATGTACAGATTCATTAAATCCGACGTGACCTGCGAGTTCTCCTTCTGCAATTCTGTGATGGTATTCATCAAGTGTAATACCCACACCTTGCTCATGCATGACTGTTGGTCCAAAGGGTGATAAGGAGTTAATACGTTTTGCTTCAATATAGTTAACATCAACCATCGTTCCAGTAAGTGCAACCACGAGTAAATCCATAATGAAACCTGGATTTATTCCAGTACCCAAGACTGTAACACCAAATGCTTTAGCTAAGTGATCGATTTGTTTTGCTAGTTCAGGTTCTGATGCCATAGGATAAGCCATTTCTTCAGCTGTACTTATCACGTTAATATTATAGGTAACAATCTTTTTAATCTTTTCAAATGCACCTTTAACAAAGCTATCTGTGCATAATAAAACAACATCAGCCTTTTGGTTTTGTAATAATAAATCGATTTGATTTGATATGTAAACCTTGGGATGATCTGATTTTTCTTCAAGAACTTCTAAAAAGTTTTTCCCAACAATACTTGGATTAACATCACAAATACCAACGATTTCAACACCTTTTTTCATTAACAGCATTTGTGCCATGCCACGCCCCATCGCACCAAATCCCCAAATAATAACTCTTATTCTATCCATAATAACCTCCGTTTATTGAACTTCATCAAAATATCTAGCAACTGTAAACAAGTAATCAGATAACCGATTGATATAAGCCAACGTCCAGGTATTTACATCTCTTTCAGATGCTAATAAGACAAGTTCTCGTTCTGCACGTCTCACTGTGACACGTGCAAGATTCAACCAAGAAGCAGCTTTTGTTTGATCCAATTTAATAAATTTGGTTAGCGGTTCTAAAAATGAATCGTAATGATCAAGTTGATTTTCCAACCATTTGACATCGCTTTCTTTTGTTAAATTTTTACTGGGATCATTCAACGCTATCTCATGTGCAATTGAGAACATATGTGCATGTATTAAATCGATATCATGAATAACTTCGGATACTCGCATATAATGTTTTCCCATCAAAAGAAAAGCCATTGCTTCATCAAGTGAACCATTGACCATAATCGGTAAATCTGCTTTACTGACGCGTTTATTAAGTAAATCTGTTTGCCCAAGATCACCACGTTTTGTATATATTTTCATTTAATTCACCGTTTTCTTTTTCTTTTCAATTCGTGCTGGAAGCACCTCATATGTCTTAATGATAAGTCTCCATAAGAAATCTTTATCATCCGTTTCTTCAATTAAGAAATAAGGTTTCCCTTGTTCATAAAATTTCTCCATCACGACTTCTTTTAATAATTCTTTTCCTTCTAAAGTAGGTTTGATATATAGTTTGTTATCAGCTAATACACCTACCATTTTTTCGCGATAGAACAAACCATACTCACCAAACATCTTTTTGATTTGGATATTTCCAAGTAGTTCAACTTGATCAAAAATATAATCTCTAAAGTCTATTGACGTTGCCATGAGTATCAACCCTTCCATACATTGAAACAATCCAAATCAACATGATACCCCATAAAAAACGTTCATAAAGTCCGTGAAATGTTGTTGTCAATTGTAGTATCATTGCAAAACATAAAACAATACCTGCAGTCATATAATGAATCTTTTTCAGTGTTTTTGTTTGAGAAAGTACACCGTGAAGTATGACACCTACTAAAAATGAAATAATAACTACACTATAAAAAATAAGATGATCAGAAGCTTCTTCCACGTTAACGATCATTTCTTCTACAAGGTTTTCACTTCTCCAAATACCTAAAAGAGTCACTGAAATACCAAAAACAACCATTGGAAAAGTCATTGCTTGCGGTAAATCTTCTTTATGATGATAACCGAGAACAACAACTACAATAAGTGTACCAAATCCTATCCATGTTGTATTCATGATCCAGGCTGTTTGTAATGCTTGTGCTCCTAATTGAGAAAATGAATGATCCATCCGTGAAAAGCCATCGGGTGCATGAAATGAGGCAATCTCAGCTGTGATAATGAAAAACAAAATAGGTATAACAAAAGCTTTAAAGTGTAGCATTTTGCTCATTTTGTATCCCTCCACTATCGTATGAGGTATAGTCTTATTCTACCATATGACAAGGTTTATGAGATTATCTTTTGACTTTGATACCTTTTTCTTTTAACATTTGAACTGCATATGATGCTACATCAAATGCATATTTTTTTGAACCAAATCCAGCATCATAACCTAATTCTTTAGCAAGACCATGATGAATCCGAGGTCCCCCAATAATCACGATAAAATCATGACGTTTATTTTCCGCTTCAAGAAGTTCAATAAACTGTGTTAAGTTTTCGATATGGACATCTTTTTGTGTCACGGTTTGACTAATCAAAATAACGTCTGCTTTTAATTCAATCGCTTTTTCTAAAAGTGTTTCATTATCGACTTGTCCCCCTAGATTATACGCTTTAATACCTTTATATCGCTCAAGTCCATAATGACCGTTATAACCCTTCATGTTCATAATAGCGTCAATACCTACTGTATGTGCATCAGTACCTGTTGATGCACCTACAAAGACTAAAGGTTCACTGAAATTGATATCAATATAAGCTTCAACCGCTTCTTTATCCATCACATGATGTCCTGTATCAACAACATTGATTGCATTTAGATCAATTTGATGCTCAGTTCTTCCATAAAGAACATAAAAACTAAAAGAATCTGATAATGCTTCTGAGTGAACGACTGAAGGATCGTGAACACCCATTTGTAATGCTATTTTTTTTGCTGCTTCTTCACCAAATGGTGACGCTGGTATTGGTAAAGAAAATGATAATTGAATTTTACCATCGTTTTCTGTATCTCCGTAAGGACGAATCCATGTTGATTTATTTGACATTGTTTTCCTCCTTAATCCGTTTTTTAAGAAGATCTAAAATAGGATTTTGATAATTCTTGTGCTTTAAAAAAACACCTTGAAGTCCTTTTCCACCTTGCTCAGTTCTTGATATTTCGGCAAATCTTCCTTTTTCTAAAGCTTTAAACAAACTTTCTTCTTTAATCTCTTGTAACAATTCATGGGCATGTTTTAAAACATCTTGTGCACGTTTAACAATGATTCCATCTTGTTTAAATACAATCTCATCACCAAAGTTTTTAAACGCAGTTGAAACATAAGAAGCGATGTTTAAAGCAATTGCTCGATCGCTCATAAACGGGGTATGAATAGCTTCAGTCATCATACCAAGTAAATGAATCGATTGTTTTGTTGTTACAGCTGTAATATTAAATAGTGCATCTTGAACACAACCTTTAAAAATATCTCCTGTCATATGTTTTGTTGGTGGCATATACTTTAAAGGTGCGTTAGGAAAAATTTCTCTTGCCATTTCAGCTTGTGCTAACTCATAAAGAAAACTATTTTCCATATTAGGATTGATTTCATACGCATGGCCAAGTCCCATAAGTGATTCTTTCATTCCTGCTTTTTTTGCAAACTGTTCATTAATGAACTGTGAAGCAAGCACTGTATGTGCATGATCAAATGCATCAGAAGTTGTTAAATAATTATCTTCACCAGTGTTAATAATGATATCTGCATAACTTGAGATGACTCTTGAAAAGAATTGATCAATTAATGTTCTTTTCATATTGATATCTCTAAAAATAATGCCATAGAGAGAATCATTAAGCATCATATCTAATCGTTCAATAGCTCCCATAGCTGCAATTTCAGGCATGCATAAGCCAGATGCATAATTGACTAGTTTTATATATCTTCCTTCTTCTTCAGATACTTGGTCAAGTGCATCTCTCATCAATCTAAAGTTTTCTTGTGTTGCATATGTACCACCAAAACCTTCTGTGGTTGCTCCAAAAGGAACATAATCTAACAATGACTGTCCTGTACTTCTTATGACAGCAATGATATCAGCACCTTTTTTAGCTGCTGATATAGCTTGTTTGATATCTTCAAAAATATTACCTGTAGCAACAATAACGTATTTTTTGGGCGTCCCATCATCTTGTGTTTTATCTATCCATTCTTTTCTTTTATGCTTCATAAAATCAATACGTGCCAATGTTTTTTCAAAAAACGGCATGAGTTCATCCATGTTCATGCTTTCATTGATATCATTAAACTTAGATAGATCATATGTGTTTGAAGCAATACGTCTTGAAATGTCTTGAGGTGTTTCCTTAAGTTCCTTTAATGCATTTGCCATATAATGACAAACACCTTTTGATAAATCGCCATGCATGATGATATGATCAACAACAGCATTCACTAAAGGTCTACCAAAATGATCAACACCGTCAATTCCTAATAATCTTAAAATAGTTCTTTCAACAGCAACCGTTGTGTGTTGATCAATATAACTTTGTACTTGATCTGCGATATCTTTCGCATATTTTCGACATGACTTAATAGTATCAAAGTTTAAATTTAATTTATTTTCCATCATATACCTCCAAGTGTTTAACGTTGATGACTGGAACTTGTGTTAATGCTCTAATTTCATTTTCAAATTTGATGGGATCATATGAGATTCCAACGGGTCGATATGGATTAACTGTCAACATGATTAATGGGATTTGCTTGATAACTTCAACATGAATACCTAATTTATCAAATACATCTTGATAGTGGTAGTGAAATAAGAGTTTTGTTGGATCTTCACAGATCAATTTAATATCTGATAGACGGAGATCAATAAATGTATCCATTAACTTTTCTGTAACTGCACCCTTAACGTA
>CAYJBI010000100.1:0-5365 GCA_964368345.1 uncultured Mariniplasma sp.
TCTCTTACTTCTTCAATCAGTTCTTCTTTAATACTTATCTTATCTCGTATTTCTTTTTGAATACTCACAGGTGTTACTTGATGTTTGAGATTGTAATCAAGCTGAATTTGTCTTCTACGATTGGTCTCCTTAATGGCATAAGTCATCGCTTCTGACATATTATCTGCGTACATAATAACTTTACCATGTTGATTTCTAGCTGCTCTACCAATCGTTTGAATGAGTGAACGTTCACTTCTTAAGAATCCTTGTTTATCAGCATCTAGTATAGCAACTAAAGAAACTTCTGGTAAGTCTAATCCTTCTCTGAGTAGATTGATACCGATTAAACAATCATACTTTCCTAATCTTAAATCTCTTAAAATCGTAATACGATCTAACGATTTAATTTCACTGTGTAAATATGCAACCTTCATCCCTAATTGTTTAAAATACGCTGTTAAATCCTCTGACATACGAATCGTGAGTGTTGTAACTAAAACACGCTCATTTTCTTGAACTCTTTTCTTTATTTCAAAATAAAGATCATCCATTTGACCTTTCGATGGTCTAATCTCAATTTCTGGATCAATTAAATATGTAGGCCTAATAATCTGTTCAACAATCGGTAATCCTTTTTCTAGTTCATAAGCACCTGGTGTTGCAGATAAATAAATGACTTTATCAATCTTTTTTTCAAACTCATCAAATTGTAATGGACGATTATCAAGTGCTGAAGGCAATCGAAAACCGTAATTGACAAGGGTTGTTTTACGTGAACGGTCTCCATTATACATACCTCTAACCTGAGGAATTGTAACATGTGATTCATCGATAATAAGTAAAAAATCATCACCAAAGAAATCTATCAGTGTCGCTGGAGTTTCTCCAGCTTCACGATGTGATAAATGTCTAGAATAGTTTTCTATTCCACTACATATACCAATTTCTTCGAGCATTTCAATATCATAGCGAGTTCTTTGTTCAATACGTTGAGCTTCTAAGAGCATATTTTCACCTTTAAAATAAGCGATTTGTTCCTGAAGTTCATTTTTAATTCGTCTTATTGATTCTTTCAACTTTTCTTTATCGGTCATAAAGTGTGTTGCTGGAAATACGGTCACATAGTTTAATGCTTCAATTGCTTGACCTGTAAGCACATCAAATCGTTTAATTTCATCAACTTCATCACCAAAAAAAGAAATACGTATTCCTTGTGCTCTTTCATATGCAGGAATGACTTCAATTGAATCACCTCGTACTCTAAATGTCCCACGATGAAAATCAATATCATTTCTCTGATAGGTTAATTCAACAAGTTTATTAATCAATACATCTCTTCCATACATATCACCTACACGAATGGATAACATCGCTTTCTTGTAATCATCCGGATCACCTATCCCATAAATACATGAAACCGATGCAACGACGATGACATCATCGTTATCAAGTAATGATGATGTTGCTGAATGTCGCATTTCATCAATTTCATCGTTGATGGATGAATCCTTTTCAATGTAGGTATCAGATGATACAACATATGCTTCTGGTTGATAATAATCATAATATGAAATGAAGTATTCAACACGGTTATTTGGAAATAGAACTTTAAGTTCACCGTATAACTGACCGGCTAAAGTTTTATTATGTGCTAAAACAAGTGTTTTTTTCTGTATTTTTTGGATGATATTCGCAATAGTAAAGGTCTTACCTGTGCCTGTTGCACCAAGTAAGACTTGTTGTTTGATATTTTGATTAAAGTTATTTATGAGTTTTTCAATCGCTTCTGGTTGATCTCCACTTGGTTTGTAGGGAGACTTCAATTGAAACATCTAACCACATCCTTTAAAGATACTGTTTATACATATAAAGTCACTTCATTTTAACACTTATTAACAAAAATAACAATGATGTTAACTTCCCAAGAAAAACCTTTATTTCAATGAATAAATGCTTCGTTGATTAGTGTAAATGATAGAAAAAAGTATTTAGCATAACATGCCAAATACTCTTATATGTTAAATATCTTTATCTAATTCATGTGGTTTTGGAACAATCACACTTTGAGGAACATACATCGGTTCAATCACTGAACTCACGATATTCATTAAATGGTCTCCAATTCTTTCTAAGTTAGCTAGAATATCAGGATAATTTGCTGCTTTAACAAACGTAATTTCAAGATTTTTCAGTCTTTCAATATACCGATATCTAAACTTCTCTTCAAGTTCATCAATTAAATCTTCAGTTTTTACAACTTTTTGAGCAAGTAATACATCTTGATTTTTAAAACTTTCTAAAGTATCTTCAAGCATCGTTTCTAACGCTCCATAAAGTTCAATTAAATCCATACTACCTTCCTCTGAAAGTGTTTGAGATTCTTGATATCTTTCTTTGAAAAACTCTAAAACATTCGTTAAATGATCTCCGATACGTTCGAAATCTTTAATTGTATCAAGATCTCTTGAAAGTTTTGCAGAATCTTCTTTGTTTAATCCTGCCATCGATATTTTAATTAAGAAGTCATGAAGTTTTATATCATATGTATCTGTAATCATCTCAAATGTATAACCTTCTTCAATGAGATGTTCATCTTCTTTAAAACTGTATGCTTTAACAAGTAAGAAATAATCTTTAATGATAGCTCCCATTGAAAGAATTCCTCGTTTAGCAACTTCAAGCGCTAAAGATGGAGATTCTGCAATAATTTTTTCATCAAACATATCATCTGGGATATGTTTTTTATCTTTATCTTTTATTACTTTAATCGCAAATTTAATAATTTGAGGAATAAAGAAAAATAATATCATCGTCATTACAATATTTTGGAAAGCATGAGCAAATGCAACGGATAACATCGAATATCTTTCTAAAAATGTTTCTTCAAACCAAATGATGAAGTGACGATAAGGATTTAAAAGAATAAGGAATGTCACGGTCATTAACACATTGAATAATACATGTATAAATGCGGCTCTTTTAGATTCTGTATTTCCGCCCAGTGATGCTAAGAATGCGGTGATTGTCGTTCCTATGTTCGCTCCTAATAAAATAGGAATAACACCTGATAGTGTAATCGTATTTATTCCCTCTGCATTTAATGCATAAAGTTTTTCTAAGACACCAATTGCAGCAGATGAAGATTGGACAACTGCAGTGAAAATAGTACCGAAGATTGTACCTAAAAACCAATTTTGTGAAAATATTTGAAACATTTGTTCTGCTTGTTGTGTATCTGCTAAAGGTTTTAAACCAGAACCCATAACTTCAAGACCAACAAAAAGCATTCCCAATCCTGCTAAGACACCACCAAAATGATGAATCTTTTTCTTCCCAACGAAAGACATGATAACACCAAAACCTAAGAATATATAACCAAAATCTGCAATCGGTAAACCAATAATAAATGCTGTTACTGTTGTTCCGATATTAGCACCCATAATGATTCCAACAGCTTGAGGTAATGTCATTAATCCTGCTCTTAATAATCCAATCGTTAAAGCCGTTGTTCCAGATGATGATTGAATTAATACAGTAAGCAAAATACCAACTAATATACCTTTTAGTGGTGTATTAGTCGCTTTCTCAATAATCGACTTTAGCTTATTTCCTGCTGCAGCCTTAAGTGAATCACTCATGAGATTAATACCAAACAAGAATAATGCGAGTCCTCCGAAGACAAACATGATGTTCTCTCCAATTCCAGCAAGTGCGATGGTCATATAATCCTCCTATATGTTTACTTTCTTATTATGGATATCTTATTATTCATTTATGCTTTCAAAAAAAGCATCACGAATGGATGCTTTCATCAGTCATTCGTCAGTAGTTTATAAACTCAATATGATATTTACGAACCACGAGGATGGTATCCCCTTTCACAACTCCAAGAGCTTTTAATCTTCTTTCGAGCTCATCATGACCGATGACAGGAAAGACCCCATAATACAGGGACAAGGACGTAGCTTTATGATAGGAATCCACCACACCGACTATCGGTGCAATCGAACGATATTTAGATAGATTGTCAGTTGCTTTATAGCCATAAGCTATGATTGCTTTGACGTTGTAATGAATGGCTGCTTGAACTGCAGAAAACGAAATTGCATCTAGTAAATTGTCGCCTTCGAAAAGAGCACGTTCTGTGAATTTTCGGTGATCAACGTGCTTTTCAGCCTTTTCTGCTATTTTTGCCATATAATCAACAGATTCAATCGGATAATTACCTTGAGCCATTTCTCCAGATAACATGGTAGCATCTGTTCCGTCATAGACTGCATTAGCAACATCAGAAACTTCAGCTCTTGTAGGTCTTGGATTGTTTTGCATCGATTCAAGCATTTGAGTCGCTACAATCACAAGTTTTCCTCTTTGTTGACATTTATGAATGATGTCTTTTTGCATTTGTGGTAAATCTTCAGCAAACACTTCGACACCAAGATCACCTCTGGCAACCATTATGCCATCAGCAACACCAATAATATCATCAACATTATTGATACCTTCTTGATTTTCAATTTTTGCAATCACTTGGATGTAGTCTTTACCTTCTTGTTTTAATATTTCGCGGATAGCAAAGACATCATCCTTCCTTCTTGTAAAGGATGCTGCGATATAATCATAATCATTTTCACATGCAAATCGTATGTCTAAGATATCTTGTTCAGATAGAAAAGGCATATTCAAGACTGTATTAGGAACGTTAACACCACGTCTGTTTTTAACCATATGACTGTTTTTAGCAACCGTGATTAATGTTCTTTCTTCAAAATCTTTTTCGATGACAAGAAGTGCTAAATATCCATCATCAATAAGAAGTGTTGTTCCAACAGATACGTCATCGAAAAGATTACCATATGTGATAGAAAACATGGTTTCATCACCCAGTATTTCTTTCATATGAACAGTGACAGTTTGTCCTTGCTTGATATAAGCTTTACCCTCTTTAAAATGATGTGTTCTAATTTCTGGACCTTTTGTATCCATCATAGTTCCAACGTAGGTACCAAGTTCTTTATTAAGTTCATGAACTAATTTAAAACGGTGAATGTGTTCTTCATGATCACCATGAGAATAGTTATTTCTAACTACATTGACACCTGATAAAAATAGTTGTCTTAGTATTGATTTATCTTCTGATGCAGGACCACATGTTCCTACAACCTTTGTTTTACGCATATATTACTCCTCAAAAGCCATGATGTCGACTTTTCCCAATCGTATTATATCATAATATAATAAGTCACTAAATATAGCGTCTCGATGAAAACGTTTTTTTATTCTCCTTATGAAAAGAAAAAGTCTGACTCAACATGTGAGACAGACTCTTTTTTTTAGTATTTAGATTTACTTTCTTGGGTTCTTGATGTTTGCGTGAGCAGCA
>CAYJBI010000101.1:0-5244 GCA_964368345.1 uncultured Mariniplasma sp.
TGTATATTATGACATTAAGATTAGTGAAATGGAACATATCGCTGATTCTATGAATAAGCTTGGAGTTAGTTCAATTGCTACAATTCACACAGATATTACAATTAGCAAGTTAAAGGCATTATCCCCTGAAGATTCTGATTTTGTAATCCAAGCAACAGTAGTTCCTGAAAGTGATGCAAACACGATTATATATTATATGATAGCAGATATAGTTGATGCAGCATTATCTGCACTGCAGAGAAATATTTTAGTTAGCCAAGGTAAATATGTTTTAGACAATGATGGTATAACACCTATCCGTTTAAAAAGAAGTGCAATTTCTGAAGCACTCAGTTATTTATAGTTTAAAAATTGTGATAGAAAAAGCCAGCAGATTTCCTGTTGGCTTTTCTTTTATGGGATTAATGACACTTAAAGTTTCTTTCAAACGATATATAAAATGTAAAAATTGTTATGATTTTCATAAAATTTATAACGAATAGGGCGTATACGCCCTGTTTTTATGTTGTGGATAGGCTTATAATGTCAATAACAAGTATTAACTAGAGGGGTGAAAGACAATTGAATATGTTTAAAAGAAAACCATTAAGTAATCGTAAAATTTTACTCTTGGTTGGATGTTTTGAGGTAACTAAAAGATTCTTGGCTTTTTTAGTTTTATTTGGCTTTGTATGGAATATGGTTCCATGGAAGGCACTGATGATAATATTGATAAAAAGTACATAAATCACCTTTAAATAATATACACCATACCTCATGATTAGAATAATCAATCAATAGAGTTTGTGGTCATCATCAGTTATACGTATAATGATCAAGGATATCGGACAAGCAAGAAGATTGACCGGATAACACAGGGTTCACAAACGATTCATTATACACTTCTTGGAGATAAGGTTATTTATGAAACAGATGGCATCTATAGTATCATGTATTATTATGATGTCGATGGAACCATCATCAGTTTTACTTATGATCCAAATACGCAAGTCTCAGGTAATGAACAAGATTATTTCTATTTAAGAAATCAATCGGGTGATATTACACATATGATGAACTCTTCAGAAATGACCGTTGTCCATTATGTCTATGATGCATATGGAAAAATGATTAAAAAAGAAGTAGAAACAGGTTTTGATTTTATTGGAAATATCAATCCCTATACCTATAAAGGATATCGGTATGATTCTGAAATAGGGATGTATTATTTAAATAGCAGATATTATAACCCTGAAATCGGAAGATTTATTAGTTCTGATGGTTTGTTAGGACAGATGGGTGATATAATATCAACAAATATGTATGCTTATTGTGGAAACAAACCAGTGATGTATTCAGACATAAGCGGATATAGTTCAACTTAATGGAATCCATTCTACATAGAGATATTGTGATTCCTTTTTATAACTTTTTATGATTGCTGTCTATAAATTATCTCTTTTATTTAAACATAAAAAGATACTAATAGTTTTTGTCTACTAGTATCTCTATATTTCAAGTGTTAAAGATTACTACTTATAATTGTTCAAGCAAATTAATATAAAAGTTAACACCAGCTAAAACATTATCAATTGATATATCTTCATCATAACCATGAATCTTAGCTAAATCTGCTTTACTCACATCCATGGGAGAAAATTTATAGACATGATCACAAATTTCATGGTAGTGTCTAGAATCAGAGGTTGCTACCATTAGATAAGGTGCAACAATAACTTCTGGCCATGTATAATTAATTGCTTTTTTAACCATATAAAATGCTTCATCTACAAGACTTGTGGGTGTTGCTTCTGAAATAGACAACGCTTCAACTTTGATCATCTTGTTAGATATAATCTTTTCAATTCTTTTTAATACTAATTCTGATGTTTCACCGGGTCTTAAACGATAGTTCACACCAATGATAGCTTCTGATGGAAGAATGTTGATGGCTTGACTACCTTCTGCAAGTGTAAATGCTTGAGTTGTTTTAAACATGGATAAGAATTCTCCACCAGAAAGTTTAGCGATGAGCTTAACCAATGGCATAAATAACCAGAGATTTGCAAATAACATTTTAATACCAAAAGAATTGGAATATGGTGCTAAGGTGTTAAACAAGTGTTTCACAGGAGTAGTCATTTTCAGTTTAAAACTTGGGTGATTATTTAACTTTTTAACTGCTTTTGCTAAATCAGTAATTGGTGTATGTTTAGGTGGTGTTGATGCATGACCACCTCGAGATGTTGCAGTTAATTTGACGTTCATATATCCTTTTTCTGCGATACCAATCACAGCTGTTTTTTCCTTGACACCAGGAAACATTTTTGAAACGATGGCACCACCCTCATCTAAAACGATATATGGTTTAATCCCTCTATTTTTCAACACATTAACAATACTAGGTGCAGAAGGACCAAAGATTTCTTCATCACCAGAAAAGGCTAAATACAAATCATTTTTAAATACTTTTCCTAAGGATAGAACATAATCAACGGATTCCATAACTGCATTTAAAGATGATTTAGTATCAAGTGTTCCTCTTCCATAAATGTGAGTCTCACTAATATTTCCAGAAAAAGCATCATCCTTCCAACCAACTTGAACTGGAACAACATCATAATGAGACATTAAAACGACTGGAAATTCACTTGATTCACCAGAAATCTTAAATAGCATACCTCTTTCTATTTGTTCATAGGTAGCTACAGTCATCACATGAGGATATCTTTCTTTGATGAAGTTTCTAAAGTTTAAAAATTCTTTATTATCCTCTTTTGATGAATCAAGAGAAGAAACGGTTTTAAACTGAATCATTTGTGAGAGTGATTTAATGGCGTGATCTTTATCAAAGTCATGCCATTTTTTCATCTCTGGATAATCTTTTGGTTTAAATCTTATTGTTTTAATAAGGATAATGATGATCAATAGTGGAATTATTAGTAATAAATATAACCAATCCATTAAGAAATCATCCCTTTCTTATAAAGAATTCGTGCAACAACAAGAGAAATAACGACACCAACAGGTACCATGATTCCCACATAACCACCACTTCCTGGAACAAGAGGAAAGAAAATCATCATAACGATCAGTGGAATAATAGCAATTTTAACTCTTTTAGCAATATAGACAATACCTAAAGCACCAAAGAGTGCAGGAATCACATTGTCAAATGCAGGTTTCAATGTTGGAGAATCCAAGAGAGGTGTTAAAGGAATAATGAGTAGTGCACCAACAAAAATAATAAGAGTAGTAATTATTGATGAAGAAGCAACAGCAATCGTGGAGATGACATCACCTTCATCCGTTCCTTTTTCAATGTTTAACGCATCTTGTGCGTTAAGTGCTGCAGGAACCTTAAGACTTGTTAGATTACCTGTTACAAACGCTAAATAGGTTGATCCAACACCTAACATAGGACTAAAGGTAAAGACTTCAATGGTTGTTACTGGCCAAAATATAATTGCAGTAGCAAGAAATCCTGGAATGAAATGAGCAAGAGTTGGCCATACACCCGTACCAATACTTAAAAGAATTGGAACACTTAAGAAGAGAGTTAAAGCACCTAACATCCATAGTTTACCTTCATAGTGTAATTGATCTTGATATGTTCTTTTCATGTTAACGTACCCCCCATCCTGCGTAGACAATCGCTAATGCCATAGCAACAATCATCGAAACAGGTAATGCGTAATTTTTTAACCATTCCCATTTAAATTTCTTCATTAAGTAGCCTAAAACTAAAATAAGAATTGCTGATGTTACAAATACTAAAATACCTAAAATAGAAAAGTAAGGATCTTCTCCAACCGGTGTTTTTGGAGCTAAAATATATCCAACAAATGCTGATATCATCCCCAAGAAAAGAGCATCCATCAAGATTTGATTCCATGATTGATCTTTTTCTCTCAACTGTTTCAAGCCTCCACTCATTTTTTTGAAGAAAAAAGGAACAATGAGTAAGGGTGGAATACATCCAAGTGTCATGACCCATATAGCTGTTATAACCATTTCAGTTGTTAAAACATCACCAATTTCTAGACCAAAAACGCCATTAATAACATTTAATGCTGCTGGAAGTTCATAAGTCACGGCACCTAAAGTAGCGAGTCTCATACCGGCAATCATTGAACCAAAGACTTTGGTTAATGTCACTAAACCAAGAAGAATGGCGAGTGATGGAGCAAGTGAAAACACCATAGAAGACGAAATAGTCTTATTAATCTGTTCTTTAGTAAAGCCTAACTCAAAAGCACGTTTTCTAGCTTTCATGAGTGCGAATACTGATTGAACCATAACATAAAAGAAAATGATACCTGTAATGAGATAGACCCACCACGATGTTAGAAATGCCATAAAATCACTCCTTTTGATAGATTAATCTTATTATATAGTAAAAATGCTTTTCTTGTTTAATTAAAAAAATGATATAGTGAAATAGAGAGGATGTGTATCTTGTGAAACAAGCAATTTATGATCGAATTTCTAATAGAACTTATGATAAGAAATCACTCACACTAAATGAAAAGGAAGAAATAGATCAACTCATCATATCTTTAGGTGAGGTCAGTGGTCCCTTTAAGCATAAGGTCCGATTCTTTATTTCTCATCAAGTAGAAAACTTAGATGATGAAGCTAAAAGAATTGGTACTTATGGATTTATAAAAAATGCACCTAGCTTTATCGGGGGTATTGTTGAAAACACCTTAAAAGGTATTGTTGATTTTGGGTATATTTTTGAAAGTTTGATACTAAAATTGACAGAAAAAGAATATGGAACGTGTTGGTTAGGTGGGACATTTGATCGAAAAGCGTTTCAAGAAAGATTAAAAGAAAATGATGTTATTCCAGCAATTACACCCGTGGGGCATTCTTTCGATTCAATGTCATTTCGTGAGCGAATAACACGTTTTGCCGTCAAAGCAAACAGAAGAAAACCATTTGAAGAGATGTTCTTTTTAAATGATATCGAACACCCTTTGAAAGAAGATTCAATACATCCTTTAAAAGAAGCGTTGACTTATGTTAAATTAGGACCATCAGCATCTAATAAGCAACCATGGAGGATTATCATTCATAATAATCATGTTCATTTTTATTTAGAAAGAACACCCCATTATGCAGAAAACTTGCCGTTTGTTATTCAGGCATTAGATTTAGGAATTGCAATTCTTCATTTTGAAGAAGGATTAAAAAGTTTGAATATATCATATCAAATGAAAGAAATAGAATATAAAGTACCTGAAGGATATGAGTATATAC
>CAYJBI010000102.1:0-5213 GCA_964368345.1 uncultured Mariniplasma sp.
ACTTATATTGAACATAGATAACGATAAGCTTAAGCACTACAAAAAAGAAATACTTAAAAGCACTGACATTGATAATGAAATTAAAAAAGAGAACATAAAAATTTCCCTATTAGGTGATGTAAAAGTTTGGGACTACACTTTATATTCAACAAGGAAAAATATTAGCATATTCGATGAAAAAAAAGGAGAAAACATCGACAAAAAAGTTTTTTTAGGATTAGCTATTCCATCAAAACATAAGATTGAAAACAATTATTTATATTCATTTTTTAGAACTAGAATTGAAAATCCGTTTAATTTCTTGCTTAATGCCACCTTCGAATTAAATCAAAGCAGAAATTACCTAATTCGAGAAGACGAAAGCAACAGACAAACAATCGAGCATCTCATACCTTTTATTTTTTCAGTATTAGAAGAATATACATCAGATCAAGTTGATGACCATTTTGGTCTTCTAAAATTGGTGGCTGTTTCGGATTATAATCATTTTCTTGAGGATTATCAATTTCCTGAAAACTTTATTGAATTGTTAAAAACAAAAAAAATATTTCCTAATGTAAATGGCTCTTTTCTTAGTGTTGATGGTGATGTTGGAAACAGTATCCAATTGCCAATTTCGTCTATGGAATTTGCAAAATATGTAAATGGTTCTCAATTTGATGATTTAATTGAGTTTACTGAAGATGAGCAAATTTTAAATTTTATCAAGTTTTTAAGTGTAAAAAGTTACAATGCATATAGTGTAGAAGACTTCAGGAATAGAATTAACAAGTACATTTCTACTTTAGAATTCCCAAATGTAAACGAAAAAATCAGATATTATTCTTTGCTTTTCAAACTTTTTTATAATGAATTTGGAAATACAGATACATATCCAGATTTATTCTTTGATATCAATTATAAAAATGCTAGTTCTATAAAAAAACTTTACATAATAGATAACAAAATTAACAATCATATTGACCTTCCAAACTGGTTAAATTTTGACTTTGCATTACAAGAACAAATTATTATTCTTTGTGAGCTGTTTGATATGGATATAGTAAAGCTTATCGAAACATTTGATGGCAATCCATATAAAACTCTAAACTATGAACAAATATTCGAGGAAATCAACAACAAATTTTGCGAAGATTTATCAATTTCTGAAATAGTTCAAATTCACAAATGGTTGTTTTCTCAATATAAGAAAAATTTTGTGGAATTTAAAAATCATTCAGAAATTTTGCAAGCAAAGGTCGTTTATGGCAAGAAAGAAAAACCATTAATCAGTATAGCAAGTGAAGTATATTTTCCAGATCATTATGACAATGCATTTATACATAGTTTATTAAAAAACTCTAAGTGTAAATTCCTTGTAGGTAAATCAATATATGGTTTTGATGGTACTGATAAAGAAATAATAGGTTACTTTCAAATGCTTGGTGTAAATAAATACCCAAGAGAAATAGCAGTAAAATTAGATGGCAATCCATTTTCTAATTTTTTTATGAGTCTAAAAGAAGTGGATAATGTCCATTTATATTTACAAAAAAAACATCCATCAGGATATATTACATCAGAACAAATAACACAGAGTATTAATTCGATTGAGCATATCGAACATATTTTAAGACAACCTTTCCCGCAAATCATCAAATTTTTGCATTTGATGGAAAATGAAAACAAGGGTATTTTTGACAAGTTGATAGATAAAACTAGGGGGAATAAAGATGTAATTAAACTTCATTACAGTTATAGCAGATCTCCAAATTGGCAAGACGAAACCATTGCATGTAATTATCTTTGGTGGCTAATGAGTAATACAAAATGGGTTGATTACAAAATAGACAAAGCTATAAGACAGACCTCCCCAAATTTATGTTCATTTGACAGTATCGATGTTCATGGTTTTTTAGAACATCCATATTGGAATATCAAAGAAATTCAAAAAGAATATAAAGAAATTACTGATTTAAAAATCAAAACATTGCTAGAACAACTAGGTGCAACAAATGATTTAGGTGACTTATCAATTGATAGAATGTATGATTTACTTAACGCATTACCAAATATTGACACTGAATGTATTCTTGGAAGACGTGTTTACGAAAAAGTATTTGCTTCAATAAAAACCGAACACCTTGAGTATTATGAGTCCAATCGTTCATTTATTAAAAATGGTAAAGTTTCAACAATAAGAAATAAGGTAAAGCAGTATTATCCAGTTGGTGAAGTGAATTATAGTGATAACAAGACACTAAGTGATGAGATTTTAGATGACATTTTATTTTTTGATTTTCCTTATCGTCAAGGAGTAAAAAAGGTAGGAACTATCTTTGGTGTAAAAAAATTAGACTCAGATAAAATCAAAATTTGTGATGAACAAATTAGATATCACAACTTAGATAATGATTTTCAAAAATCTATAAAACATCTTAAACCATTTATTATAGTAAAAAGAAAGGCAGTATCTTCAAAGGGTAAAGACGATGATTTATTGAAGAATAGCGATGTATTTTTAGTCGAGAGTATGACGGTTGAATACCAGCTATCAGCGACTGAAACCAAACAATATCACCTCTCAAATTATTCTTTTGTGTGGATTTCTAAAGAAAAAAAAGGATATATTGTCATACCTCCGACGATTTTTGATGATGTTGAACAATTATTGAGAAATACTCAGTTTGCTGATGCTTTAGCCGAATTAATATGTCTAATACTTACTGTATATGATGGTAAAGAATCTTATAGAGAGTTAATAAAAGATATAGAAAATAGAGAGTATTTACTTGAAAAGGATCTTGGACCGAATGCGATAAACATGCTCAACGAAGTAAGAAGTGAATATGGGATTATTGTTAGCAAAAAAGATGCATTCTACTCTATTCTTAAAACTATAAATAATCATAAGTTTGAAAGCGCAATGCACAATCATAAAATTTTTGACGAAAGAGGCTTTGACTTTGAAAACTTAAACTCATACAGTAATATGAGTCAAATAGTGAAACTATTTAAATATCTTAAGGTTGACATTGATTCATTTAATTTAAAAAGCGAATCCTACAAAATTCATATTGAGGACTACCATAAAGACCAATTTCAAAAATTAGTAACAGATTTAAAGGACCAATACAAAACTTATATTTTAAATAAAGCAATGGAAAAACCAGAAAATGAACGGTTCAAGTATTTTATGGACGAAATTAAGCAATATCAGTTCAATAATAAAGCATTTCCTAACAGCGTTCTTGTGGACTATGATGCCGAATATGAAAACAAGACAAAAATCAAGCCAATAGATCTTCCGTATACTGTAGATTTTTCTGAAATTATTTCTAAGAACTTGGAATTATATCGTACGGAACATGAAGAGGAATATAACGTGATTTTTAAAAAAAATCGATCCGAATACGAGAATTATGCGTTGCTGAATATCCTTAATATTTATTATAGTAGTTTGGTAGAAACATCGGTTACATCTATGCAAAGCAGTAAAACCGAAACTGCACAAATTAATTATAATGATTTAAAGAATACTGTTGATCAAACACCTATATCATCAAATATTAATACAGCCAATATTGAGAAATCAAAAAACACAGAACACCATCAGAACACCAATGGTGGCAGAACAAGCAACAACTATGGACTCTCGACTGAAGCAACAAAACAAGAGAATGGTTTTCTTGCGGAATACTATGCCTACAAGAAATTTATTATGCAATATGGGGAAGAAAATGTAAATTGGGTATCTAAAAACTCAACATATATATTCCCAGACAAGTCATATAACGATGATTTGCATTATGATATTTCCTTCGTTGAAAAAGGTAAAGAAAATTATGTAGAGGTTAAAAAGGTATCGGTAGATAATCTTTCTTTTGATATTTCAAATGCAGAAGTCGAATTTGGAGAATCTAATACGGATAAATATCATATTTATTGCATAGCAATAGAAAACAAAAAACCAATAGACGATAAAAGTGTACTGGTTAGAAAGTTTTTCTCATATGCAAAATCAGAAAGATTTACACACAATAACAAATTTACTGTGATAACGAATAGTTTTAGAATTAAAACGAATATTCAGGAAAAGTTGTAACTTAAGAGTTTAATGCATTTCATTGTTATTCGTTGAGTAGACTAGAAAGTGTTTATAAGAACGTAGAAAAATTGAAGATTAATATGAAAAGATTATAAGGGGAGAAAAAGTTTATGTTAGACCATATTAATAATCAAATCAAAAAAGCCAAAGAACAAGGACTGAACAATATTGCTCTAACGTCTGAAATAATATTTGAGACTCCATCTAATCATTCTTCAACATTAGCTATTAAATGGAATTTATAGGAGTAAAAGAATATGGCAAATCAAGAACCAAGAAAACATCACTATATTCCAAGATTTATTCTTAAAAATTTCAATGATGATAATCGTCAAGTAAATTATTGGAATATAGAAAAGAATGAATTAGAAAAAAGAAATATCAAAAGTGTCTTCATGAATATTGATATGTATAGAGATGAAGAACTAAATGAAGATGATCCAACACAGATTGAATCTAAGTTTTCAATTTTTGAATGTGAAATAGCTGAACTGATTGCTAAAAAGATTTTAGATAAAAGTGAAATTATATTAACTAGAAGAGAGTTGGAAAAACTAAGAATTTTTGCTACATTGTTATCATTTAGATCAAATTTAAGGATGGAACAATATAAAAATGACCAATTCGATGCTTCGACAAGAGAGAAATTACTAAAATTTCAACCAGATGGTAATTTTGAAGAATTATGGAAACGAGAACTTGACGTTTTAGCAACTTGCAGATCTTATAATGAAATTCAAAAATCAGAAGTAATTGATTCAATTATTAAGCTAGACTTCAATAATGATTTAATGGGTTATTACATGACTTTCGTTGATGCTAGAGGCGGAGATTTTTTGCTATCTGACATATATCCAACCTTAGAAATATTTCCTTTAGGAGTAGCAAACATACATATGCATTGTATGTTCCCACTATCACCAACAAGAATGCTCTTATTAAATCATATTATGTTTAAGAATAAAGATGAGAGTGATCCTATTTCTGGTCCTATGATTAAAATGTCGCAAATAAAAGGTGATGCAATAGTACCTCCTAATAATAGATATAAATCTTATGGGACTCTAAATCCAGATGATGAATATATTTATAAAGTCAGAAAAGTTTATGCGAATGATGTGGAATA
>CAYJBI010000103.1:0-5178 GCA_964368345.1 uncultured Mariniplasma sp.
TTTTTTCCCATCGAACTACACTGCACCACTGGTTATACATTTTGGGTAAATCACGATAAGAATTTATGATTTTTTGGTAATGCGTACAAAAAAGAGTCTCAGATGTAGGACGAATAATCAATCTTTCTTGTAAATCTTCAACTCCTGTTGTTGTTATCATGGCTGTTTCAGGAGCAAACCCTTCAACATGATCTTTTTCTTTTTGGAAAAGGGATTCAGGAATAACTAAAGGCATGTAGACATTTTGATGATTCGTTTCTTTAAAACGACGATCTAAATATCCTTGAATACCTTCCCAAATAGCATAACCATAGGGACGATAAATGATAAAACCTTTGACATCACTATAATCCATAAGTTCTGCTTTTAAACATAAATCTGTATACCATTGCGCAAAGTCATTATCTCTTGATGTAACAGATGCGACAAGTTTTTTATTGTTTTGATTCATTGAGTTCACCTTTTAAACACCTTAATCAGTATATTGATAATAACAATAATAATAACAAATGAAAAGACTGGAAACAACATCGAAAATCTTGTAAAACCACTACTCAAAAATAACACAGGAATAAACTGAAAACCTAAAACAACAAGGAAAACTGTGATAATAACACGTATTGCTTTTGCTTTTTGATCTTGTGTAATCTGCGAAGTATAATGAGGGACATTTGAATGATCAAACGTAGGTTTTTTCTTTTCTCTTGTCGGTTGAACAACACTCTTTCGATCAGCTTCATCAAATAATTTATCAAATTTTTCAAAAGGATCTTTTTCATAATCGTTCATGATTTCACCAAGATAGTTTTTCCATCTTCAAACACTATCTTTCTTTCTTTATATAAATTACCTAAAGCTCGTTTGAACGCCTTTTTACTCATTGAAAAAACTTCATTAATTTCTTCAGGAGTACTATCTGAAGTTAAAGGCATTTCACCTTGCCTAATTAAATAACTCAAAATAATATTTGCATCATCAAATCTTTGAACTTCTTTTTGTTCAGCTAATGAACCTGTATATCCTTTATCAGATAAATACGTGACTTTAACTTCAACTTCTTCACCATATCTTAAATCTCTTTTTACCATCGTATGATGAACAAATATGAAATCACCATCCTTCGTTAATAAATTAACTCCTTCTTGTCCAATTTTTTGAACAAAAGCATGAACAGTGGATTTAACTTCCAATGGATGTTCTGGTTTTAATATAACATCAGTCTTTGATGCAATTTTAGCAACCAACTTACCTTTAACACGTAAAACCACATAAAGTGAGTCACCTATTTGTGGCCATTTTTCACGATTTCTCGGTAGGTCTTCAAAAGATAGTAAAAGTTCTTTAGCAATTCCCATATCTAGGAATACACCTAAATCATCTTTAATATCGGAAACTTTTAAAAAGCCTGGTTTTGTTACTGTAATATACGGCTCTTTCAGTGTTGCTGCAAGTCTTCCTTTGTTATCAAAATATAAAAAAGCATCAACAGCATCACCTGCTTTGAGTTCTTTATGTAACGATTCATTGTTGTGGAGAAACACTTGATCCAAACCTAAATCGAGCATATATCCGATATCGGTTTTTCGATTAACAACCATTTGGTTGACTTCACCTATTTTTAAGGCCATATTCATCACCTTATCTATTTTATCATAAATTTTAGAAAGTAACATTGAAAAAAGAAAAGAGTGCTAAGCACTCAGATGTCTAATTCCTTTAAAACGTTTTCGTATCGTTTGATTAAGAGATCTTTGAAAAAATGCGTTAATGGATTTAAATCTTTTTCTGTTTTAAATGCTTCTAAATATTCAATATATGCATCACGTTTTTCAATTGGAATTGAAATGGGTAAGTAATTATTTTTAATCAGGAAATAGTTTAAGACCAATTTCGCAAGTCTACCATTTGCATCAACAAAAGGATGAATTTTAGCGATACTTGCATGTGCATAAGTTGCTAATTCTAATGGCGTTCCTTCGAACTGATCAAGGTTGTTGAAGAATTTAGCCATGCGATCATAAACCTTTACATAATCAGGTGGCTGATGTGTTGCACCGAAAATGTTAATATTGACATTTCGATAGACACCACCTTGAAATATACCATCAACAAGAAGTTCATGTATATCCTTCATTTTTTCTTCATTAAAAGGTTTTTTCGATTTAGCTTCTTGAATAACGTAATCTAAGGCTTTCATGTGATTGAGTATTTCTTTTTGCTCTCTTTCGCTATATTCGAGAAGAGCTTTTGCTTGGCTACAACGTTTGACATCCTCATAAGGAATTCTATTTTTACCAACCATACCAACAGCATCATAGGTGTAGAGAAGTGCAAATTTCTTTTCGATATCTTCTAACTGTTCAGGATTACATTCCTTGAGCACATTCTCTAGATGCTTCTGCTCTACCTCTAATAGATCTTTCTCCATAATTATCAACGCTCCCATCTTTGAAGATAGTATATCATAAAAGCGCTAACAGTAACAAGTATCGTGTAAAAAAACACTTCTTAAGAAGTGCTTAATTAGAGATATCTTTTTAAGAATACACGTGTTCTTTCTTCCTTTGGTTCATTAAAAATCTCTTTGGGAGTACCCATTTCAGCGATAACCCCTTGGTCCATAAATACAATACGATCGGACACATCTTCAGCAAATGCCATTTCATGTGTAACGATAACCATTGTCATACCTTCTTTTGCGAGGTTTTTAATAACTTCAAGTACTTCTCCAACCATTTCCGGATCAAGTGCAGATGTTGGTTCATCAAATAGCATGATTTTTGGATGCATCGCAAGTGCTCTAGCAATAGCCACTCTTTGTTTCTGCCCTCCTGAAAGCTTTGATACATGTTGATGAATAAAATCCTGCATACCTACTTTTGTTAAGTAGTTCATCGATTCTTCAATCGCTTTTTCTTTATTTAGCTTTAATCGTTTGATTGGAGCTAAAATACAGTTTTGAAGTACTGTCATATGATTAAAAAGATTAAATGACTGGAATACCATTCCAATATGCATTCTTAGTTGTTCTAAATTTGTTTTAGGATCCATCAAATCAGCATTTAAAAAATAAATATGACCATCATCTGGTTCTGCTAATAGATTTAAGCAACGAAGTAAAGTTGTTTTTCCAGAACCTGATGATCCAATAATAGTGACAACTTCTTTTTCATAAATATCCAAATCTATCCCATTTAAAACGTGTTGATTTCCAAAATGTTTATGGATATTTTTAATTTCTAATAGTGGTTTAGACATAAGATTTTTCCTCTTT
This sequence comes from uncultured Mariniplasma sp., assembly GCA_964368345.1. Lineage (GTDB taxonomy): Bacteria > Bacillota_I > Bacilli_A > Acholeplasmatales > Acholeplasmataceae > Peloplasma. Next base: position 3,275 of record CAYJBI010000103.1, read on the forward strand.
AGTTTCCATCATACGTTCAAGTTTATTCACAATTTTGCCTGTAAAAAAGGTAAGTATTAAATAAACAAGTGCAGCAATAATAAATCCTTCTACAATTCTAAAATTAGATGATGTCGCTGATTGAGTAGCTCTAAACAAATCAAATACACCGATGACTGAAAGAACAGCTGTATCTTTCAAATTGACAATAAACTCATTACCAATCGCAGGAAGTGAATTCTTGATTGCTTGAGGTAAAACTACAAAATACATGCCTTGTTTTCTAGAAAAGCCTAAAGAACGACTTGCTTCCATTTGTCCTTTATCGATACCGTTAATGCCGCTTCGAATGACTTCAGCGATGTATGCCGTAGTGTTCAATGTGACAACAGTTAAACCAGCAACAAGGGGTGTCCACCATGAGATACTAAGAGGTGCAATACCGTAGTAAAATATCATTGCTTGAACAATCATGGGAGTGCCACGAAAAACAGTAATATACATTTGAGCAAAGAATTGACCTAATTTTTTCATTATTTTGATATAGAGATGATCTCTTCTTTGATCAATTTCTTGTGTTCTTAAAACTGTTAAGAACAAAGAGAGGATAAATCCTCCCACCGTTCCAATAACAGATAATAATAATGTAATAAGTATTCCACGAATAAAGAAACTTGCGTAGTTTTCAATCAAATAAATAATGGTATTAACTACTTCATTCTTAGGTGGTAAGGTTTGTAAAATAAACATTATTCTTGAGGCTGTCTATTTAATGCTGCTGTCATAATTTGATTGCGTTCATTAAACGATATTAAGGCTAAGACATCATTCACAGCATTTAATAGATTTTCATCTTCTTTGCGAAGCGCTACCGAAACAACAACATCTTCTTCTGTAACAGTAAATCCTTGATTTTCTGGAAATTGAATGATTTTTAATTGACTATTTGCAGATACCATACCTTGAGCAACTGGTAATTCTGCAATAAATGCATCTGCTGCGTTAGTAGCAACGGCTGTAGCAAGTAAACCATAATTATCTAAAGGTTCCAAATGGGTTGCACCTGTAATCTGTGCAATGAGGTCATCTTGTAATGTTCCAAGTTGTGCAACAACTCTTGCTTGATTAAAATCTGTGATCACTTCTGCATTTGCAAAAGAACCCGTTGATGAAACCACCATGACTTGTTCTGATCTAAAATACTCATTTGAAAAAGCCACTGTTTCTTTACGTAAAGCTGTTGGACTCATACCAGCAATAATCATATCAATTTCTCCTGATAAGAGCGCTAAGATTAACCCATCCCATTCAATAGCTTTAATCACTAAATCTAACTTTAAAGAATCAGCAATTCTTTTTGCAATAACAACATCATATCCATCGACATAAACACCATTTAAACCTGCTAAAGGAAACGTAAATTCACTTGGTGTTGGTGTAGACCAATTAAACGGTGCATAACCTGCCTCTAACCCAACAACAAACTCTGTTTCTGTTTCTAAATCAAACTGATCTTTTGATCCACAAGATGCTAATCCGATAACGGTAATAGCTAATAGTAAAACTAATAAAACTTTTTTCATGCTCTCTTCCTCTTTCTTTTGTTTTTTGAACAAAAAAAGCATCCGAGAGGACACTTCAAAATTGAAAAATTTTTCACTTTTGCTAGCGCCTCTACTTTCGTAGGAGTGTTATAAGTATTTCCTATAACCCCATGATTTCACCTGTGCCCAGATGTTCATTCGGCGATGGTTACCTTTCAGATTAATCTACGCCTGCCGGCTCATAATCTTACTCATTTACATCGCTACCTCTATGCTTTTAAATTGTATGTGTCTATTGTATGATAGGATAATTGTCATGTCAACATGAAAACGTTTACTGAACCATAAAATAGAAGGGGGACTCCGTTAAGAGTCCCCATT
>CAYJBI010000104.1:0-5145 GCA_964368345.1 uncultured Mariniplasma sp.
TTTTGTAATTCTAAAATTGATTGATGAAGAAATCCCAAACGAGGATCAACCGAGTTATTTTTTATGGAGATTCATGATTGCTAAAGATTTTCAGAACAAGGGTTATGGAAAAAAAGTATTAGATCTATTAACAAAAAAAACAAAAGATGGCAATCAAAAGTATCTCTATACATCATGTGAAATGTTAGAAAATATGCCCTATCAGTTTTATCTTGATTATGGATTTATAGATACACATGAAATAGATGACGGTGAACAAGTCCTTAAGTTAAAAATATAAAAAAATGAAGAAAAGAACTTGGTAAAGGGGAAAAGACATGATTATATTTCCGGCAGTAAAAAAATATAAAGAATTACCTGGAGAGATTAATTTACAACAAGGGATTTCATTTATCCATCATAAGGATACATATCCTGCTAAAATAGCATTTAAAAAACCACTTTTTGAAGTAAAATCAGGTGATGTGATTCTTAAATTTCAATATAATCAATCATTAACTGACGAAGCATACCATATTTTAATTAATCATGAAGGTATTCTTTTAAAGTATAAAACGTATCGGGGTATCTTTTATGGTATTAAGACAATCATCCAAATTGGTGAACAAAAAGATTGGATTTTTCCACACCTAGAAATTGAGGATGAGCCAGAGTTATCACTTCGAGGTTTTTTACTTGATATATCACGTAATAAAATACCAAGAGTTCAAACGATCAAAACATATATTGATCTTTTAGCTATGCTTAACTACAATCATTTAGAACTTTATGTTGAAGGATTTAGTTATTTTTATCCTTCATTTAAAGAGTTATACCGATCAGGTATGACACCAATGATGCCAAATGAATTTAAAGAGTTAGAAAAATATGCTTTTGATCGTATGATTGATCTTGTTCCTTGTCATAATGGATTAGGACATATGACTGCTTGGCTAAAGCATTACCCTGAACTTGCCGTTATGCCAGATGGTATGTTTTTTTGGGGTTCACATCGTGAGCCTTCAACTCTAAATCCGCTTGATTCAAAGAGTTTAGAATTGGTTAAAGCGTTTTATAAAGATGCTCTTCTAAACTCTAAATCGGCTTATTTCAATATGAATTTAGACGAACCCTATGAATTAGGACATGGAAAAACAGAAAGTGAAAAAAATCGTATCGGAGTCGGTCAAATGTATTTAGATTACGTAGTTAAACTTGTTGATTACGTCAAAGAATATCATAAAACACCGATGATTTGGGGAGATGTTCTTAATCACTATCCAGATTTATTAAGTAAGCTCCCTAAAGAACTTATTTATGTTGATTGGGGTTATGATCACGATTATCCATTTTATAAAACTTTAAAAAGATTAAGTGATGCTTCAGTGAAGTTTGTTGCAGCTCCCGGGACTTCTTCATGGAATTCAATTATGGGAAGAACCTATACGATGTTTGAAAATATTCGTGAAGCTTGTCTACATACAAAAGCTTATCAGGGATTAGGAATGCTTTTAACAGATTGGGGAGATAATGGACATCTTCAACCTTTTTCAACAAGCATACCTGCCATTGTTTATGGTGGTATGGAATCTTGGAGAGGAAGAATGAATAATCGCTATGAAATAAAGGAATTTATCAATCAGTATCTTGTCAATGATAAAAAGAATATTGCTGGTCAATTGTTGATTGATATGGGAACGTATTGTGAGTATGAAGATAGTTATGTCTATAATGCGACAAAGATTCTTAAAGTCATTCAATCAGTAAAACACTTGGATCAAAGTGATTTGGAGGGTTCTTTTCATAGTTACATGAAAGATCATATTTATGGGAATAATGATGTATATCATCTACTGATTAAAGAGTTAAAGACATTTGAAAAGAGAGCATCTAAAATAGAACCCATAAGTAAACAAGGGAAAATGATAAAAAATGATATGAAATTAGCTATTTTAATGATGAAGTCTTGGGTGGTTTTGATTCGGATGCAATCTGAATCAATCTCACTAAAAGAATACAGACTTAATCATCTATGGATTAAAAAAGAATATCCAAAACTTATTCAAATGTTTGAAAAAAATTGGTTATCTAGAAATAAGTCAGGCGGCTTAGAGGATTCCATCCGTATATTAAATAAACTTGATGATGTTATTAAATCACTAAAAGATCATCCAAGTTATATCCATTCATAACAATAAAAATGTGTGCTATCCCATGCTGGACGGCACACATTTTTTAATTTTCTTCAAGAATATATTGAATACCACGTGTAATAATACGTTTTGTTGTTTCAGCCATATCAGAAGGAGATTCCTTCATGTGGTTAGATAACCAAAGACGTAGAATACCAATAAATGAGTTTAATACAGATATATAATAGTATTCCATCTTGAGGTCATCTTTTCCGTTTTTTGATTTTTTATAAGATAACCTAAAAGCACTTCGTCCAAGACTATATACTTTTTCCACAAAATGTGGATCTGCATTTTTGATGATAAGTAATTCGAAGAGTTCATGATATTTATATGCAAGATCATAGACATCGAAGAAAATCTGATTAGAGAAATAGTTTAGATCTTGTTCACTGCGTTTAATTAATCGAAGAAGTTCAACCCAAACTTCACTTTCAAGTTTCTCAATTAAATCTTTAACACTTTGAAAATGTGAATAAAAGGTTGTTCGATTAATGTTCGCTTCAAAACAAAGTTCTTTAATCGTGATTTCTTGAACTGATTTAGTTGTAACAAGTTTATATAAGGCATCTTTTAATAATGTATGTGTAATACGTATTCGATGATCAATTTTTTGGTTTGGCATCTCTTTCATCTCCTTAGTTATAGAATACCACAATGTTACATAAATAAACGACATCGTGATGTATATAACATTATGTTGTCGTTTATTTTCCATCAAATAAAGATGTTTTTATATCTTATTCAACACATAGCAATCATATGTTGATGTACATGATAAAAAGCCTTCTTTTATCGTTTTAGATATCTATAGGGATTTGTATACTGAAGGTGAAGGAGTGATTTTATGAAAAAATATATAATCATTATTATCGTTTTACTTAGCGTGATAGCATCCTTGCTACTGATGAGTTTGGTTGATGTTAACTATGATATGAAAAAATATTTACCAAAAGATAATGCCTTTTCTCAAGGTATTGAACTTCATGATGAACTCTATGGAGAAAGTAGTTTTACACATTTGATTCTTAAAGATGAAACCCTTAGTAGTGCACTTACTTTAAAAAATCAATTACTTGAAGTTGAACATGTAGCAAACATTGATTTTATTGATCAAGTGTTCAATGAAATGACGTATGGAATATTTATAAATCAACTTGATGGAGAAAATCAAAGTGCAGTTCAGGCAAATATAAATGCACTTCTTGGGCAAGGGTTATCCTTTACTGAGAGTTTTTATCAGGTTGTGATGGGTCTTCCAGAAGTCTATCAACAGACATTCTTAAAAGAAATAGATCGTTACTACAACGATGGATTATTTAAAATGACGATACAAATGGATGTTTCTTCGACATCAAGTCATATAGAAGATATTATTCTTAATATCGAAGGTATCCTCCAAAGAGAAGAGATGAATAGTTTTCTTGTAGGCGGCGTTATGTCTGATCTTTTCGTAAGAGATGCGATTGAAGAAGAAGTTATGAAAATTACACTTTTTCTTATTCCACTTGTACTCGTGATATTGTTATTGATGACACCTTCTTTTGCAGATTTAATTGTATTTATGATTATCAGTGGTGTTGCAATTATTATCAATCTTGGAACGAATGTGATTTTTCCTGATATTTCTTTTATCACACAATCTATGGCAATTGCACTTCAACTTGCTATTTCACTCGATTATATTATCTTTATTGTTCATCGTTATCATAAAGATCGAGAAGATAATACGATTCAAACTGCTATGAAGCATACAATGAAACATGTATCATCTCCTGTTATTGCATCAGCAGTTACTACAGGTGTTAGTTTTCTTGCTTTAATCGTCATGAGATTTACGATAGGAATGGATATTGGTTTAGTCTTTTTTAAAGCAGTCACATTATCGGCATTATCTTCACTTATTTTAGGGCCCATCTGTATTCAGTGGTTAGATAAGTGGATGATAAAGACAAAACATCGTGTCTTTATTCCCAAATTCAGTAAATTCTCTAAGTTTGTATACAAGCTAAGATATGTCTTTTTAGCAGTTTTCCTACTGATGATTGTCCCTGCATACTATTTCCAGTCACAGAACCAGTTTATTTATGGTGAACAAGCTTTAATTGGGAGTGCTGGTACATCTTACGATGATGATATGAATGAAATGATTGAATCATTTGGATATCATAACCAAATCGTGATTTTAACAGAAAAAAACACTGTAAAAGAAGGGTTATTATATCAAAGATTACTTCTTAATGAAGATTTACATATAAAATCAATAGAAAGTATCACGGCGTATCAACAAATCATAACTGATCCAATGGTTTTAGCGATGCTTGAGGCAAACTTTTATCAAGGAAACAATGTAAGAACGATTCTTACACTTGATTTACCTGAAGAAAGTAACTTATCAGAGGAAACTGTGAATAAAATCGAAGATATTCTTGATGATATTGGTTTTGAAAATCAATATTTGATTGGATCAACTCCAGCAGCGTTATCTATTAAAGATGTCATTCAATCAGACTATCTCTATGTCACTTTAATTGCTTTAGGTCTTGTTATGATTGTCATCTTCTTCACTTTCAAAAATTGGATTTTACCTATAATTTTACCATTAATCATCGTGACATCGGTATTTTTAGCAATGAGTGTTCCATATTTTGCTGGATACTCTCTAGCTTTCTTGGGTTACTTAATTGTTTCGACCATTCTTTTAGGTGCAACCATCGATTATGCGATTCTTTTCACCAAAAGATATATTGAATTAAGAGAAACCTTTGATGTTCATTTAAGTATTGAACATGCGATTTCAGATAGTGCACCATCAATTACAACATCTGCATTAATCTTTGGTGTTGCTGGATTATCCATCAGTTTTATCTCTTCTGTTCTTGCAATCCAACAAATCGGTTTACAAATTGCATTAGGTGCGCTCTTTGGGCTATTATCAGTCTTAGTTTTATTACCACAATTAATCCTTATATTT
>CAYJBI010000105.1:0-5088 GCA_964368345.1 uncultured Mariniplasma sp.
TATCTATATCATATCACAATTTTCAATCATAAATATCCTTTTTATTTCTTCTATGAATTCCAACGTCTTGGGTCGTTTTTAATTGTATCTAAAAATTGAATATCCTCTTCCTTCATTTTAAAATCAATCCCTGTATTTTCAATAATTCTTGACTCATGAGTTGATTTTGGAAGTGGTGCTGTGTTTTTTTCTATACAATAACGAATACACAATTGTGCTGGTGTTACTTGATATTTGTTTGCCATATCTTTGATGGTTTGATCTGTTAATGCATAACCTATAGCAAGTGGAGAATACGCTTCGATTTGGATGCCTTTTTCTTCACAATATCGTGATGTTTCTTCTTGATTATTTCCAATGAAAAAAGCTATTTGATTAACATGAGGAATAATTTCACAATGTTTTAAAATATTATCTAAATCTTTTGGTGAAAAATTTGATACACCAATGGATCTAATTTTTCCTTCACGATATAATTTTTCCATTGCCTTGTATGCTAAAACATTACCTTCACTGCAATCTTTACCCATCTCATTCCATGGCCATGGAGCATGAATTAAATAAAGATCTAAATACTCCATATCTAGTTCTTTTAATGTTTGATCAAATGCATCTAATGCCCCTTGATATGTTTTAATATGTGATTGTAGTTTTGATGTGACAAAAACTTGATCTCTTGGAATTCCTGAATCCTTAATTGCGCGTCCGACAGAACTTTCATTACGATATGCAGCAGCGGTATCAATATGACGATACCCGTGTTTTAAAGCTAAGGAAACAGCATTATAACATGATTCTCCATCTGGAACCTGCCATGTTCCAAAACCTACTTTAGGCATTTCAACACCATTTTTTAAACGATAAACTTCATGAATAGTTTTCATAATTTACTTCCCTTCTTTTCTAATCCTTGATTTAAGCACATTAAGTTGAATGAATGTTCCAACTGAAGCAATAATAACAAGTAAAATACCAGCAACAATCGTTAGAATTTCTTGATTAATACTCTTAATTAAAGATGGTAAAATCATTTCGAGTACATAAATAAAGAAATATCCATATAATAAGTAACGAATCATTAACATTTCTTTTTCTGTGATGACGCAAATCGATTTATCTTCTTTTCTAAAGATGTAAAAACCTAATGCTCCTACTAGAAGTAAAAACCCTAAAAGAATATACCCAATCCAAGGGTAATCTGCTCTTAAATAAAATTCGAGTATGGTATACCCTCCCATAATGATAAATACGACGAATAATAACAGTTGTACGATAAGACTTTTGCGGAAAACATTCATTTTTTATTCTCTCCTTTGAAATGGATTTATATAAGTCATGTTATACTAAAGATGAAATGAGGTAAATCTATGAAAAAAGCTGTTTATCCTGGTACCTTTGACCCCTTAACGATTGGCCATCTTGATATTATCAAACGCGCAGTTCGTTTTGTTGATGAACTCCATGTTGTTGTTGCTGATAACTATAAGAAAACACCAACATTTTCAACTGAAGAACGTATTGACATGATTAAACGTGTAACTGAAGAAATTCCTAACATTATTGTGACTTCAACCAATGATCTTGTTGTAAGATACGCACAGAAGAATGATATTGATCTCATGATTCGTGGCCTTAGAAACATTGCTGATTATGAAAATGAATATATGCTTTATCAATTCAATCGCAATCTGAATAAAAACATAGAAACCATTGTCTTATTCCCATCTTCTAGAAATCATTTTGTTTCATCTTCTGCAATTAAAGAACTTATTGTACATCATGCAGATATTTCTCCTTATGTACCAAAAGAAATCATTAAGGATGTGCAGGATCGTTTAAGACCTAAATCAGATGTATTGACTTAAAAAAATTATAGAGCTGATCATCCATGATGTGTGGAGCAACATGATCCGCTTTTTCTTTCAATTCATTAAATCGTGTATTATTCATTGCTATTCCGATATCGGCAAGTTCAATCATTTGAATATCGTTTGCACCATCACCTACACAGATTAGACGATAATCCGATTCATTTTCCAGTGCTTTTTGAATGCCATATGCTTTATTAATCTCTGGATACACAAAATCCGCGCCACCTTTGTGCCATGGATAAACCCTAAATTTGGTCATATTCGTTGCCATATCTAATATCTGAGATTCGCTTTCAGCAAACATCCATAATTGATATATCGGATACTCTAAATGAAACTTGGGGTTTACTTTAGGATAATGTCCTCTAAGAGTTTTCATGCCTTTATTTACTGTTTCGTTGATGCTACTTACAGCTTCATCATCAATACCAACCATACCTACATTAAGTTCGGTACCTTTTATCAATTCTAATACTTCTAAAACATCACGTGTAGCTATGGGATGATCAAACACAACATGATCATCTTTAAGAACATATGCACCATTAACTAAAACCTTATATGTAAACAATGGTAATACATCTTTGATAATCTCTAATTTTGCTTTTCCTCTGCCTGTTGCAAGACCTAATAAGATATCTTCTTTTGCAGAAAGTTCAAAAAGAAGCTTGCGTGTTTGGTCGGGTATTGCACCAGTCGTATTGTTATATAGGGTGTTATCAACATCAAAAAAAATTATTGTTCTCATCATGCACCTCAAAAATATTATAACATAATGTGCTTTACACTACCATTTGAAGGTGTTTTATTATACAATAGAAATGTAATATTCGCTGCAGGAGGGTTTTTATGAAAAATCCATTACTCAAAACCGGTGAACTCGGCATTTTTGCTTTAGGAGGACTCGGTGAGGTTGGAAAAAATACGTATGTTTATGAGATTGAGGATCAAATCTTCATTGTCGATGCAGGTATTCTATTTCCAGATGAACATTTATTAGGTATTGATTATGTTATTCCCGATTATACGTATCTTTTAGAAAACCAAGATCGTATTGTTGGTCTTTTTGTCACACATGCTCATGAAGATCACATTGGTGGCATTCCATATTTATTAAAAAAAGTTAACATTCCAAAAATTTATGCAGCAGGTATTGCGATTGATTTAATCGAATATAAACTGATAGAACACCAAGATGTCAAAGCTCCTAAAATTGAAGAATATAAGAGTTACTATAAATATCAATTTAAAGGTGTTGAAATTTCGTTTATACGTATGAATCATTCGATTCCAGATATGTTTGGTATCGTTTTTAGAACACCACAAGGCATTTTATTTCATACCGGTGATTTTAAAATTGATTTTACACCTGTCGGACCTCCTGCAGAATATGATAAATTAGCTGCAATAGGTAGTGAAGGCGTTTTATGTATGTTGTCTGATTCAACCAATGCTGAACGTGATGAATTGATTCAATCAGACTCAAAAATTGGTAAATCAATTAATGAACTTTTCTCTCGTATTTCAGGAAGAATCATCATAGCAACCTTCGCTTCAAATATGTATCGTATCCAACAGATTATTGAAGCTTCTATTATGAATGGCCGTCGTGTGGCAGTTTTTGGTCGTTCAATGGAGAGAGCAATTGAAGCTGGTATGCAAACAGGTTATATCAAAGTACCAAAAAACACCATTGTTTCTGGTGATGAGTTTAATAAGTTAAAAGCGCATGAGGTAACGATTATTGTTACAGGATCTCAAGGAGAACCACTCGCTGCTCTATCACGTATCGCTAATGGATCACATCGTCAAGTTAAAGCCATGGCTGGAGATACTGTGATTTTCTCATCATCACCCATTCCAGGCAATCAAGAAGGTGTCAATAGAACCATTAATAAGTTGTTTAGACTAGATGTTGAAGTGATTACGCATGGACCTTTAGCTGATACTCACACTTCCGGTCACGGAGCACAACAAGATTTGAAACTTGTTTTATCACTCGTTAAACCAAAAATGTTTATCCCTATGCATGGCGAACATCGTATGTTAAAAACACATAGAGACTTAGCAGTAGATTGTGGGGTTAAACTAGAAAATATTTTGATTATGGATAACGGTGAAGTTGCTGCACTAACTTCTGATTCAATGCGCATGGCGGGAAAAGTGACTTCAGGAGAAGTATATATTGATGGAACAGGTATTGGTGATATAGGAAGTACAGTCATTAAAGAAAGAAAACTTCTTTCTGAAGAAGGATTATTCGCAGTTGTGTTATCTATTAACTCATCCTTAAAGAAATTAGTCAATGAACCAACGATAATTTCTCGTGGTTTCATCTATATGAAGGGAAATGAAGAAATTACACAATCTCTAGCAAATGAAGCAAAGAAAATTACACAACAAGAATTAAACCGTAAACTCTTCAATGAACTTAATTTAAAAACTGCAGTTATTGATCAACTGAATCAGAAAATATTTGAATTAACACAACGTAAACCACTTGTAATCCCGATTGTTGTCGATTTAAAAAGTTAAAGCAAGCTCTAGGGCTTGCTTTTTTTTACATGTAAGATAAGAAAGCATCAAATACGAGTTTCGTAACAAATGCATCATCTTTTGCATCATGTGCTTGATCAAATGTTATACCATAGTATGTTTGATAGGCTTTGAACAATCCTAAATCATCTTTTAAATTGAAGTAATCTTTATGTAGTTTAAGCAGATCGATGAAATCATGATCTTCAGTAATTTTAGGTTTATTGTTTAGAATAAAAGAATCATTTAGTGCTGTTAAATCATTTTTTCCCCAAACAACAAGTTTTGGATGATAGGTTTTCATGATGTGAGCTAGTTGATTATAAAAATGATCGTAAGGGAGTGCTTCAGCAAAGAAAGTTTCTTCATCAAGATTTAAAAAGCGTTTCGTTCTTTTAGATAAAGTTCTATTTTCTTTTGGTAAAACATAGTAACCATCTTTTAAAACTGCATTCATCTTATTTTTAGCAAGTACATATCCAACTTGAATAATTTCAGGACGAAATATTTGATCACGATACCCTGGCATTGTCATTTCAAAATCGATAAATAAATAATACCTATTTTGAATAAGAAGATCTTTCATTTCGTTTCTTAGTCTAAATAAATCATAATGAACTTGATAAGGGTTTAATCTAATGATTTGATTAAAGTGTGCTACTTGATAGTAATACATATATCC
>CAYJBI010000106.1:0-5086 GCA_964368345.1 uncultured Mariniplasma sp.
TAATATGCTTCAATATGATTTGGGATAATGTTTAAATCGATTATTTCCGTCAAACTCTTGATTGCGACATTATACTCAACCATTTTATAGATAAACTTAGTGGTATCTTTACCTTTGAGTAAATTTTATCGATTTCCATTACTCAAATTACTCTATGACCGATCATAAATAACATCAAGCATTTCCATATTATGGATCTTTTTAAGAGAACTCCAAATGGTTATATACCCAATTGTTCCTGCAACTAGTACTGTGGTAATAATTCCAAGTGATTTGTACGATACAATTTGTATACTAAAGTTCCAAGTTTCAACGATAAATGAGTTAATCATATATATCAATAACCAATGTAAAACTATCGTTGGTATTAATGAGTATATAAAGATTTTAATATTCTCAAAAATAAATATTTTTGATAAATCTTTTTTTCTTCCTCCTAATGATAAGAAGATTCCCATATTTTTATGGTTTACTGACACCAAATGAGAAGTAAAATAATAGATGAAAAGTCCAAGTAATAAATATGAGAATATTGCCACATATATGTATAAAACCTTCATGGATTGTATATACTCGATTGCAGCTTCAAGCATTCCACTATAATATGTCAAAATAAACAAGTCACCCTCAAGACATTCTTGTGCAATTTGCTTAAGTTGCGTCTTATTGTCTATGCTCAAAACATATGCAAAGTTTATCGATTTTATGAAATCATAGGATAGATCATTCACGAGCGTATCATATGATTCACCATATAAATACAAATAATTATATGAAGGATAAACACCAACCACTTTATAAGAATATATGGCATCATTAATATTAAAACTATAGAATTGATTCAAATACTGTGGTATATCTGTAAGTTCTAGTGAATCTTGATTAGCAATTTCAGCAATCTGTTGAATACCTATAACAATTTCATCTGTGTTGGATGGCTTTAATCCTATTATAGCTGTATCAGGAATATGTTCTATTACATTTGATGAATAGACTCTTGTATCATAGTTATTGACACTGACAGACATATACTCCAAGTTGAATAGAGCAGATAATCCTTCTTCACTTATCTTAGATGTTCTAAAATCATGAAATCTTTTAAAATCAATAAATGGATCAGTTAATAATGTTTGTAAGTTGTTTCTACCAAAATCTGTTTCAATAACATCCTCAATCATAAACTGATAATTTTCAAAATTTAAAGTCTGTCCGATTTGATTCTCAACTTGATCATTAAGAATTCCTCGATTAATAAAGTATGCTACTTGATAATCTGTTAAGGATATTTCATTAGAACTTAGTTGATTGTCTATTTCAAAATAATAGATTGGACCAGTACCGCTAAATATCGGTTGACTGCTAGATTGATTATAAAAAGTTAAAAAACTCAAAAGTTCCATAGGTTCTTGAACATCATATACTTTTGTTTTTTTGAATGATTCAAAAATCGGGCTTAAATGAGTTTGAAACACCCCATCTTCAAAATAAGATTTATCGACTATTTGAATACGCGTAGTTTCATGACTTGTAATTGTTTCTTCGATGATTGTTTCTTCATTTGCTAATAAAAGATTTGTTGCTAATGCTGTAAGAAGTAAACTAATCATCCAAAAAATTGTTGTAAATACAATACGTTTAATCCTTTTCTTAAAAAGAATATTTGAATAATGTACTACTTCTTTAATCGATAATGTATGTGGTTGATTGACAACAAGGTTCTGTTTAATTATTGTTGATTCAATTTCATTTTTATGCTCTATGTCTGAAATCTCACCTTTATTTATACTAATCACACAATCTGCATATGTTTGAGCACTCATTTTGTCATGTGTTACCATCAAAACCAGTATGTCTTTTGAAATTTGTTTTAACAGATTATAAACAACCTCTGCATTAGCATCATCAAGTGCTCCTGTAGGTTCATCAGCAAGTAGAATTTTAACATTTTTAACAAGCGCTCGTGCAATTGAAACTCTTTGTTTTTCTCCTCCTGATAACTTAGAAACTTCCGTATTTTTTAAATGTTCTATATCCAAATACTTTAATACATCATCAATCTTGTTTATTGTTTGAATACCTTGAAGATCAAGAGCAATCAGTAAGTTGTCATATACAGTGAGGTGTTCCAATAAAATATAGTCTTGATAGACAAAACCAACATAGTTTTGTCTGATAAATTCTATTTCATTTTGTGATATTGTGCATAAATCGAAAGACAGAAGTTCAATATTACCTGCCGTAGGTTTCAATAATCCTGAGACTAAATTTAATAATGTAGATTTGCCACTACCACTTCTACCAACAATCGAAAAAAAGCCTCTATCTGGAAATTCAAATGTAAAATTTGAGATTGCCCTAATCTCTTTGTCTGTGTGAAAAAGCATTGATACATTTTTAAATTTAATCATCTAGGTAAACCTCCTTAAAGAATTATAGATTAGAAGTAAACTACATTTGTGAGTTTATCGCCAGAATATATATACCGCAGTTTATTCGGATCCCATGCATAGTAGTTAAGTGATAAGGTTTTAATACCTGCATATCTATATTCTATATACTCTTCAATGAGTTTATACCCAGCAACTCTGTTTTTCCATTCGTGCCAACAAAAAATAAAACACTTTTTTGTGTAATCATATTTTTCATATACTCTTTCAAAAACACGAAATAGAAAAACATCGTATAATGCTCGGTATTCCACTCTATGGTATCCAGTATGTGTCGCTACAAAGGGGTATGTTATTGAAGATGTATCTGTATAAGTGTAACTATATCTTTCTCCATACTCTTCTGCTATTGAGGCATTTACTTCTGTTTCTTGTGATACTTTAGCATCAAGAATATTTGATAAACCAATATTAAACTCCTCTTTATAGGTATATCTAACTCCAAGTTCCACAGTAGTGGTATGCTCATACTCATAAGTTGTACCAGTTGTATGGGTAATAGTCTGTTGAACTGTTTGACCTTGTTGGACGTATACAAATGGACTGTCACTTTGTCCCAATGGCATACTTGCTAAATGTGCAAAATGATATCCTGTGACAAGTGTTCCTGCATATGAATAATAAGGTGCACCTACTTGAGAACTTCTTTTCAATGCTATGTTTCTTACATTTGAATCTGTAAAATCTCTACTAGCGTAACCTAACTGATTATATCAAGTCTATCAACATAATCAGAATTAATCTGATCATAAACTTGATTTAACACAGGTGGCGCAGCATATGTTTTCTGACATATTAAAAATAAAGATAAAAAAACTAAAATTAAAAATACTAAGATTTTTTTCATTGTACTCCTTTCCCCCGCCTTTCGATATATACTAATTTCAGTATATATGGTTTGATTACTAAGTCAATGCATAAAATTACTCTATTCAGCTGTTGAATATAACAATGAATATTAATCTTGATGTTATATCTAAAACTGCACTAATAGAGATAGCATTATTTGTTTTGATTATATTGAAAATTTTGTTGTGTTGTAGTTAGTGAAGTATTCATCAAATCCAGTGAAACGTGATATTTGTCCTCATATTCCGATAGAATTAAAGAATTAAGAACTCTCTTTAGTGTTTTAAGATTTTTGAGCGCAATGCTTAATTGAACATTTCATTTAGTTCAGCGGTAACAAGTTTAAAGCCTTTATGGATTCGCATTTGGAATCTTTGATTGTAGTCGCCGCATAAGTACCAATAAACCTGATGAGTGAATCCTCACTTTAGAAACTGTTCCTTACGCTTCGTATAACGTTTTAAATGTTTATTGAAATCTTCAATGAGATTGGTCGCATAGATGGATGCCCTAATCGATTTTGGGAAAGACAAACAGGTGAATCGTGATGGATTATTATTGAATCTTTCTGTCACTTTAGGATATTTTTTATTCCATGTTTGGATGAATGTATCAATCCAATGCATCTTATATGTCTAAGGTAAAGAGCTATATTACAATTACAGCACCCTTGTATGATTTTATGCAACCAAGTGAAATAACTTTATTAAGTGGTCAATATTGACTACTGAAATACAATCCAGTTTACATCATTAATTTCGATTTTGTCTTATAACAGTTACTGGTGATCTTGCAAATAACTTAATCATCGGTAGTAAACTGAAAAAAATAAGTAATCCAATCAAACTAATGAAAATAATTAATACACTAAAACTATTTATGCTGAAAAATATTAAACCAGAATGAATATCTTTAACAAAATCATGATTTATTCGATTCATAACAATGTAAGAGGATGGCAATGCAAGCATAAAAGCAATAAAACCAATAATGATGATTTGTAAACCAAATATTGTAACAATATCTTTGTTTCGAGTGCCTAAAGCTTTTAGAATACCAATCTTATAGTTATATTTTTTTATCGTGTAAAATGCAAATGCAACAACACCAATAGATGTAGAAATAACTAATAATAATGTTAAATCTCGTGATATATCTCTGACACTAAGTAAATAGTAATTCGAATTTTGAATGAGTATTCCATAAGCATTATAATCTATATATCCTTCCAAATAGAAGTCAGGATTTTCTTGATAAAATTCATCTGATTGTTTATTATAAGTGAACATGTCAAGAATCTGTTTATTGACTGTCCAATTCACTCCTAATGATAAATAAATCTGTCTGAATGTCGAATTTTTTAGGATAAAGTGTTCTAATTCAGGATTATATACTAAGATTGTTTGGTCTTGAATCAATGCATCATCAACAACACCAATAATTGGATACGAATAAGTCGAGTAATACGTTCTTTCAATTCCCCAATCATATACAGAATGATTAATACTAATGAAGTAATCACTCAGTACAATATCTAATAACGAATCATCAATTTCATCATAATCTATACCTAAGTATCTTTGTAATTCTGTTTTACTAATAATGACTCCTTCATTTCCTGTATATTGACTATTGGTTTTCAAAAAATTATACGAAAGCTCATCAGTAAACTCAATTTTCTTTATATCAGTTTCTTTTAATTCCAGTTGTGAATTGTTGTTATAAACCAATATTGTTTTAAATACAGAAAAAGTTTTTAATTCTTGTTGTAGATTAATAATAAATTCAGG
>CAYJBI010000107.1:0-5076 GCA_964368345.1 uncultured Mariniplasma sp.
GTATCAATATAGGTTAAGTAACCCAAGAATATGAATTTGGTTGATACATGTATCAACCTTTTTTCTTTCATTCATCTTATAAGTGATATCTTTAAATCCATTTAAATACCTGATAATTTTATTTAGTAATGCAAATTAGTAAATCATCTGACTTGAATTGTTAAGAAATCAATGAACCATCGCTATAAAAAACCTTGCATTTTCATGAATACATGCTAAAATATCTCCGAACGGAGATGATGACATGAAAGAAAGAAAATCGAAAGGATTTGTCATGACGACAATGAATGGCATGGTTTATGGTTTATTTGCTACCTTAATCATTGGAGTCATTATTAAGCAGCTTGGGGTATTATTTGATTCACACTTGCTTCAAGTAATCATCTATGAAAGATTAGCTTCACTCATGGGTGTAGGCATCGGTATCGGTATTGGTATTAGTTTGAAAATGAATGGATTGAAGTTAGTCGTTGCTGGTGTTATTGGTGGGATTGCTTCAGGGTTTACTTTAATGTTTGATGGATCATGGTTAACTGGTTTACAAGCGAATGAACCCGTAAAGACATATTTAGTAACCATCTTTGGCATTTTGTTTATCGATAAAGTACTTATTAGAAAAACCCCTGTTGATATTTTACTTATTCCACTCACTGGAGTTGCTATCGCAATCATATTAACATTAGTTATTGGTGGACCTGTACGTTATTTAATTACTTATATTCAAGATTTTATTACATGGACTTTTGAATTTGCTGCAATTCCTATGTCAATTATTGTTGCAGTTGTGATGGGTATACTTTTAACATCGCCTCTATCTTCAGCTGCAATTGCTATTTCGATTAATCTGTCAGGTTTTGCTGGAGGTGCAGCAGTCATTGGTTGTACTGCTCAAATGATTGGTTTTGCTGTTCAATCGCGTAAAGATAATTCAATAGGTGTGGTATTATCTATTGCTTTTGGAACATCAATGTTACAGTTTAAAAATATTCTTAGAAAACCAATTATTTGGTTACCCACGATTATTACATCTGCTATTTTAGGTCCTGTTTTCTACTTGTTATTTAAAACAGAAACAACAAAAGAAGGAGCAGGCATGGGATCTTCAGGATTGGTTGGTCAATTACAAACATTGTATCAAATGAATTATTCATTGAATGCTTGGCTTTCTGTCGTACTTATGGTTTTATTATCTTTAGTTTTAGTGTTTGCAATCGATCTTTTATTTAGAAATAAAGGTTGGATTGTAGCGGGGGATTTAACCGTTAATAAAGATATTAATTCATAAAAAAATGATACATATCATGTTAAATATGATAAAATAAGCCTTGAAAAGAAAATATGCACAAGAAAGTGGTGTATTTATGAACAAACGTGTCTATAATAAAGCTTTTGGTAAAATCGTTAGAACTCTTGGATTTCTTTTGATTTTAGTTTCGTCAGTATATTTAGCAGCTGCACTTATTAATACTTATCAAGCTTTACCATTTATTTCAACATTATTACCATACGCTGATATGATTAATGATTTTGTTGCTCCTTATGCTTTTATTAGTGAATATGCAGTCATGGCACTTATATTAGGTCAAATATTCATTTTATGGGCTATTCGTCGTGGTGTTATTTTAAGAGTTTTACTGACAGTAACTCTTTTATTCTTATTTGTTGAAAACTCATTGAGTGGTATATCTGTATTAGTTCCTATTACAGTAGATTCACCTGCATGGCTTTCAAGTGTTTTAGGTTTCATTGAAGGACCATTTCAACAACTTGTAGCTTTTTCTGAATATATTATTCCAGGTGTTACGGTAGCTGTTCCATTCTTCTTATGGATATTATATGCTTACAAAAAACCAGGTAGATTTTCACTATTTATGCTAAGACTAGGTTCAATCACATTATTTTTAGCTATAGCAATGTTAATTGTAAAAAATCTATGGGTTCCAAGTTTAGCTGATGTTGAAGTGTATGGAACAATCACAACAATTCTTTATATTCTAACCTATTTGTTAAATGCAATTGGTGGTCTCTTTGGTACACTCGGATTTGCAAGAAAGTAATCAAGTATTTAAATGAAAAGCCGAAAGGCTTTTTTTAATTTTTATCATTGACAATCACATTATTTTAGCGTATCATTGACACGTGAAAGAAGGCGAAAATATGAAACTCATGATTTATGTTATGAATAAACCAGAGCATTTAGATAAGTTTTTAAAAGAACTTAGTAAAAACAGTATTAAAGGAGCTACCATCTTTTCATCCACAGGAATGGGAAGAAGATTAGCAGGAAATGAAGATATTCCATGGCTTGGATCATTAAAAGCTATTTTAGATATGCCCAGAACAGAGTCTAAAGTTATTATGCTTGCATTACCTAAAGAACAAGTAGATGTTGTTTATCAAGTTATTGAACAAATTAGTGGACCATTATCAGAACCTAATTCAGGTATTGCTTTTACTTTAGATATTGATAGCATTAAAGGCTATAAGGGTTAGGAAGTGAAGATGATTTTATGAGCAGCATGATTTTACTCTATTTAGCAGTATTGCTTGGTACAGGATTACTTTTTGGTAAGATTGCGAAATATTTAAAACTTCCTAATGTTACAGGTTATTTAGTTGGTGGTTTAATTTTAGGTCCTTCAATCCTTAATATTATCCCTGAGGCTACCATACATGATTTTTCGATTATCAGTTCAGTTGCTTTAGGATTTATTGCGTTTAGCATCGGAACTGAAATGAAAATTGTTTATTTCAAACGTGTTGGAGCAACACCTATTTGGATTGCAGTATTTGAATCACTTTTTGCAGTTATAATTACTTTAATCGCTGTTATAGGTTATTTCTTAATTATTGGAAAAATGACAATTGAAAACTTTAGGTTTGCACTTGTTTTATCTGCAATTGCTGCAGCAACTGCTCCAGCAGCAACCATTATGGTTGTTAGACAGTATAAAGCAAAAGGAAAACTGACAGAAACACTTCTAAGTGTTGTTGCGATTGATGATTCTGTTGCAATTATTCTATTTGGAATCTTTGTTGCCATCGCAAATGCACTTGGTCAAACAGCAACAAGTTCACCCATTTGGTTACAAATTTTAAATCCATTTATTGAAATTGTTGTATCACTTGGTGTTGGTGGGTTAATGGGAATCATCTTAACACTGGGTTGTAAATGGTTTACCGGAAGAGGCAACAGAATTAGTTTATCCATTATGATAGTCTTTCTAACGGTGTTTCTTGCAGAATGGCTTCATGCATCTCCCTTGTTAGCGGCGATGATGTTAGGTGCAGTCTTTGGAAATGTAAGTTCAAAAGTTGATGATATTAACGGTCTTCTTTATTTCATTACACCACCCATCTTTATTTTATTCTTTGTTTTGTCAGGTGCAGAACTTGATATTAAAGTTTTAGGTCTAGTTGGTGTGATTGGTATTGTCTATGTGATATTTAGAGTGGTTGGTAAGATCTTTGGAGCTTGGTTTGGTGCGAAGGTTACAAAAGCAGAACCTGTTGTTGCTAAGTACTTAGGACTAGCGCTAGTTCCACAAGCAGGGGTTGCTATTGGTTTATCATTAATCGCAACTCAAGTATTAAATGTTGAAATGGGTGCTCAAATTCGTGCAATCATTTTAGCAGGAACATTAATTTATGAACTCGTAGGACCTGTTGTCGCGAAGATTGCACTTCAAAAAGCTGGAGAAATATCATTACATGTATAAAAAAAGCCTTTGTAAGGCTTTTTTCTTACATTAAAGAGGCAAAACCTCTTAACACTACTTGGATAATCCTATAGAAGAAATTCCGCTTTGGAATATCTTCAACAGCAGTTGAGGATTTAATTGTTTCTTCAAAAAAAATATTCATATCATGCAAAGAGGATGTCTTATTTAAATAGACTGTATTTTCAAAATGAAGATAGAGACTTCTAAAATCAAGATTACAGGTACCTATCATTGCTTCACTTTGATCAATCATCATGATTTTTGAATGAATAAAACCAGGTTTATAGCGATAGACTTTAACACCCGATTGCATTAATTCAGGGACATAAGATTCAGTGACCATGAAAATGATTTTCTTATCAGGAATGTAAGGGATGATGACACGTACTTCAACACCCGATTTAGCAGCTAGTTTTAATGCTTCTGATAATTCGTTATCAAGAATAAGATAGGGTGTAGTAATATCAATCGACGATGTAGCTGCGTTAATTAATGAAAGATACATGTTTTTTGATGTAAGTTCACGATCTAAAGGAGCATCATTGAATGGAGCAACAAACCCATCGGATACACTTGGAATATCTAGTTTATAGTCGTGATAATTAATTTCAGCATGAGTTTGGAATCGATAGTTTTCTAGAAAACAGAGAACTAAACTCCAAACAGCATCCCCATGTAAACGAATACCTGCATCTAGCCAGTGTCCGAACAATTGAATTCTATTTATATATTCATCACCAATATTAATGCCACCGGTATAACCAATTTGACCGTCTATCACAATTATTTTTCTATGATCTCTATAGTTCATGGCGAAATTTAAATGAATACGCATCGGATTGAATGGAACGACATCAATTCCAAGTTTTTTAAGTTTTTTTGGATAATGAAAAGGGAGTGTTGATGAACCAAAATCATCATAGATGAGTTTAACATCAACACCTTCTTTAACTTTTTCGATGAGAATATCTAAAATCGTATCCCACATTAATCCTTTATTAATAATGAAAAACTCTAAGAATATATACTTTTTCGCATTTTTTAAATCGATAAGCATCGATTCATACATCGATTCACCTGAGGATAGAAAAGTTGTTTCAGTATTGCCATAAACAGGCCAGTTCAGGCGGTTTAAGTATTTAGATGCTTTATTATGAAGTGGATTTTCTAAACCTTGAACATAAGTCATACGTTGTTGATCTATTGTTTTATAGTGTTTAATAATCTTTGGTGAAAAGTTTTGTCTTCTGTAAATGATATAAAAAGCACCACCAAATAATGGGAATATTAAAATAGGCATAATCCATGTGAGTTTATAGATAGGGTTTTCTTCTTTAATTAATAAGTATAAGAC
>CAYJBI010000108.1:0-5054 GCA_964368345.1 uncultured Mariniplasma sp.
CAATAACTGAATAGATGTTTCCTTCATAGACAATCGTCTGTCCTGTTTTAAAATCATTTGTACTAATCATGGTATACTCCTCACTTGGTTTTTTGCCGTTTTCATTATACATGAAAGAAAATCATTACACAATAAAAGAAAACTTTTTTATACAAAATAGCGTGTTTTTACGCTATTTTTGCATGTTTTAGTAAATATTCTACTGCTTCAAAGTATGATTCTAGTTTCTTCCCCATAAAACAAGCATCAACAACATCCTTTATAAAATCAACTTTCCTAAAATCTTCTCTTTGCCTAATATTCGTTAGATGTACCTCAACTTTAGGGATTGTTAATAATTCTAATGCATCTCTTAAAGCAATAGATGTGTGTGTGAGCGCAGCAGGATTAATTATGAGTGCATCATAGTTTTCATCTATCGCATGATGAATAACATCGATAAGTTCTCCTTCATAATTGGATTGATAAAATGTAAATTCTACTGTTTGATATTCATTTACAAGTTCATCATAAAGTTCATCTTGTGTCATCGAACCATAAAGTAAGGGATCTCTTCTACCTAACATATTGAGATTAGGTCCATGCAATAATAGAATATTCATCATTCTTTCCCCTTTTTAATGTGATTAAGAATCAAATGAACAGCATCCTCAGGTATACGATCATTCGATACCATTAAATCAGCAAAATCAACGTATTTTAAATATCTTTCTTGATAGATTGTTTCGAGTGATTTCTTTTTTAAAAGTGGTCGTTGATAATCATGTTTTAGCCGTTCTCTAATGATTTCAATATCGGTGTCTATATAGACTTTTAACCCTTTCATTAATTCTTTGTTTTCTTTTTTAGTAATAATACCACCACCACAAGAAATGACGTAATCTAAAGGTGGTAGTTGCTTTAAGCTTTCTGTTTCTAGTTCTCTAAACTTAGCTTCGCCATATTTATCGAAAATATCATCAATAAACATCAGTGCATTTTTCTCAATTAAACCATCAAGATCAACAAATGGGATATTTAGTTTTTTTGCAAGCATCTTACCAATGGTTGTTTTACCTGAACCTGGCATGCCTATTAAATAAATATTCATGATTTAATCTCCAAATAATGTTCAATAGCTTTTTTTACATCGTGATAAAGTGTTTGTGATAATGCATCAAAAATAAGGGGTTGCATCTGATTAATAAAATAGGTCTTTTGTTTTTTTGCAAGCATCTTTGACGCTTTAATTATATCTTCAAACATTTCTTCATAAGTGATTTCACCTGATAGATACTGATCAATTTCACGATAACCAATCGCATTAATTTTGATATGTTTATCTCTTAATCCTTTAACTTCTTCAATGAAACCTTCTTCAATTTGTTGTTTTAACCTTAATCTTAAACGTTCAACTAGTTTTTTTCTATCTAAATCAAGGTATATAATCAGAGGATGATATAGTTTTTCATCTTTTTTGTTTTTTGATGACCTCAAATTTCCTTGAAGTGCTTGCTCAAGTGCTCTTAATACCCTTCTTCGATTATTCATATCAATTTTAATATCAGGGTCATGTTTTAATAATTCTTGATATAAATCTATCGTTGATACATGTTCATAGATACGATCAAAATTTTCGTTTCTCTTTTCTTCGATAAATTCATAATTGCTCATCGCTGCATTAATGTAAAATCCGGTTCCCCCAACAATGATTGGAAAATCAATTGTCTCAATTAAGCGTCTTACATCTTGTTGAAATTCATAAACACTATACTTATTTTCTGGGTTTCTTATATCTAGAAGATGATGTTTTATACCTTCTTTTTCATTTAGCTTTACTTTTGCAGAACCTATATCTAACCCTTTATAAACTTGTACAGAATCACCATTAATAATTTCACCGTGAAAAGTTTTCGCCATTTCTATCGATAAACTTGTTTTCCCGGACCCTGTTGGACCAACGATAATCACCAATTTTTTCATTTAAACCACCCGCTTAAACATACGTTCAATATCGTAGTTAGAAAGTTTAATCACAGTGGGTCTTCCATGAGGACAGTGATAAGGATTTGAACATAAAGCTAACATCTTCATTAAATGTTCAACTTCAATGATAGACAGTGCTTTGTTCGCTTTGATTGCTCCCTTACAACTTATATCTTTAGCTAAAGCATCTCTTAATTTAGATATTTCAATATGATTTGATTCCTCTAACATAGAAATCATATTTTCAACACATATCTCAATTTCTTCATCTCTAAGCCAAGTAGGTATTTCGATAAGTTCATGCTGCTCATTGAAAATGAACCCTAACATTTCAAATCGATGATGATTAGCTTTTATGATTTCTAAATCTGAAGGTGTTAGATTTAATGATAAACTCAAAATCATGGGTTTAGTGGCTTTAACTGGATGTTGAAGCGCTTGATAATAGTGTTCATATCGAACTCTTTCTGCAGCCGCATGTTGATCAACTAAATACATTCCTTCTTCATTTTGAAATATTAAATATGTACCTGCAAAAATCCCGATATAAGACATATCAGGAATTTTCTTACTACCGTTTTTTTCTTCTTCAATGATTTTATTTGAACTATTTTCATTAAATACAAATTGAATGGGTGTATATTCTTCTTTTGTTATTGTTTTATCAATACGTTGAATAGTTTCAGGTATCTCATGTTCGTTTTTCATCAATGTATTTTTAACAAATGATTCAATATGATAAGCTAATACCATTTCATTGACAAACTTGACTTCATATTTTTGAGGATGAACATTACAATCTAAAAGACTGGGATCAATATCAATATGAATAAGAGCAATTGGATATCTAGAAACCATCATAAATGAATGATACCCATCAATGACAGCTTGAACAAGTGCATAATTTTTTATATAACGTCCATTTACAAAAATGGAGATATCTTTTTTACGAGATCTTGAGATATGGGGAGATAAAAGATATCCCTGAATGCTTATTTTTTGAACATTTTCTTTAAACATAAGCATTCCTTGTGTCATACGCGATCCATATATTTGATCAATTAACTGATGATAGTTATGATTACCAAATGTCTTTTTAACTATCTTCCCATCCATCGAAAGTGTAAATCTAATCTCTGGATGTGCAAGTGCTAGTCGATCAAAAATATCCGTAATCATATTTTTTTCAGCAAGATCGGATTTAATGTATTTAAACCGTGCAGGTGTGTTGTAAAACAAATCTGAAACTGAGACAATCGTCCCCTTATTAAGAGAGCAAGCACCATCTTTAACAAAATGACCCCCCTCATAGATAACCATAAAACCATCAAAACCTTCTTGTCTAGTTTCTAAAGTAACTTTAGATACAGAAGAAATAGCAGCAAGTGCTTCACCTCTAAAGCCTAATGTTTTTATATGCGATAAATCATATTCATCTTTAATCTTAGATGTAGCATGTCTTGAAAATGCCATATGAGCATCCACTTGATCCATTCCAACACCATTATCTGTAACTTTCATTAAAGACATGCCCATGTCAAAAACTTCAACTGAAATCTCAGTTGCTTTTGCATCAATTGCGTTTTCAATTAACTCTTTGATAACTGAAGCAGGGCGGTCTACGACCTCACCAGCAGCAATCATATTCGCAAGTCTATGATCCATTTGACGAATAACTGGCATAATGACTCCTTATTTCTTTTTAAGAATGCTTTGATAATGTTTCAGTAATAGTAAACTATCAATCGGTGTTAAATGATCAATATCAAGCTTTTCGATTTCTTCAATCAATTGAACTCCTTCTGGTGTTACAATTTCGAATTCCTTATTTTCAAATTCTTCATAATTGAATAAATCTAAGGCAACTTTGTTTTCTTTATTTTCTAATTTAGCTAAAATTTCTTTTGAACGTGCGATTAAACTCTTGGGTAAATGTGCAAGTGATGCAACCTGTATCCCATAAGACTTATCGGTTGTTCCTTTTTCAACTTGATGTAGGAAAACCATAGTATCATGTTCTTCTTTTGCCTTCACACAGAGGTTTGTTAATCGTGAAAGACTTTGTTCAAGTACTGTTAATTCATGATAATGCGTAGAAAAAAGTGTTTGCGCTTTAATTTTCTCATGAATATATTCAATCATGCCTTGAGCAAGTGCCATACCATCATATGTTGCTGTTCCTCTTCCAATTTCATCAAAAAGGATTAAAGACAGGGGAGTTGCTTTGGTTAAAGCCTCATTAGATTCAACCATTTCTACCATAAATGTAGATTTACCCCCTGATAGATCATCTGATGATCCAATACGGGTATAAATCGCATCATATAGTGGTAGAACTGCATGTTTTGCAGGAACAAAAGATCCTATTTGTGCCATATAACTGATAACTGCAAACATGCGCATATAAGTTGACTTACCACTCATGTTAGGACCAGTAATTAAGAAGATTTCTCCTTCTTTCATCTTGATATCATTTTCGACAAAAGATGTGAACTGTTCAACAACAGGATGTCTTCCATTTATAATTTCAACATCACGTTTATCATGAAGGTTAGGTCTAACATAACGATTTTTTTCTGCAATCATCGCAAGATTTAAGAATAAATCAATTTCTGCAACTTTTAATGATAATTCTTGTAAACTAACAATAAATTTTAAAGCATATTCTCTAATATCTTTAAAAAGTTCATATTCAAGTGAAATAGAACGCTCTTTAGCGTGAAGAAGATCATCTTCTTTTTCTTTCAATAAGGGAGTGATAAAACGTTCAGAATTAGCTAATGTTTGTTTACGATCATAACCAAACTCATCCTTCACGAGTGCACTATTTCCCTTTGAAACTTCAATATAGTAACCAAAAACACGGTTATATCCTACACGAAGGTTTTTTATACCCGTACGTTCTTTCTCTTCAGCTTCAAATTCTGATAACCATGCTTGACCATGAAGATCAATGTCCCTTAATTCATCAAGTTTTTCATTAAAACCTTCCTTAATGATTCCTCCATCTTTTAATCCTAAAGGAGGTTCAGGATGAATCGCTTTTTCTAGAAAAGAAGTCAATTCTTGGTGTTCATCCATCTCATTAG
>CAYJBI010000109.1:0-4907 GCA_964368345.1 uncultured Mariniplasma sp.
AAACAAAGATTTTGATGTTGAAATCATTATTGGTGATGATGAGTTTATTGATGAAATAAATGATCTTGAAATCAAGACGCATATTGTTCCGTTTAAGAACAGGTCTATTAATCCGTTTACCTCATTGAAATTAATAAGACAATTTAAAAAAATAATCAAATCCGTAAATCCAGATATTGTTTTTACTTTTCAACTTAAACCAAATGTTTTTGGAACTATTGCGGCGGCAAAAACGACAACGAGAATTTTTAATATGGTTGAAGGGCTCGGCGATCCTTTTCAACCAACGAATTTTAAGGGTAAAATTATTCGATTTTTTGTTTCTAAACTTTACAAAAGGGCATTTAAGATGTCTTCTGGAGTATTCTTTCTAAATATAGCGGATAAGGAAGAATTGGTAGAAAGGAAAATCATATCCGAAGAAAAATGTTTATTAATAAATGGGATTGGAATAGATACAAAATCGTTTTTGCCAGATTATAGTTTGCAGAAAGAAGTTCATATTGTTTATTTGGCGAGATTAATTAAGAATAAAGGCATTTTTGAGTTTTGCAAAATAGCTCAAATGACCAGAGCAAGTCGTAAAGACATATTCTTTGATTTGTATGGAAGTGAGTCGCAAATTAAAGCAACCGATTTAAAAGAATATATTGAAGATGGGTCGATCAATTATCATGGCTACTCTTCTAATTCGAAGTCTATAATTACCAATTCTCATCTATTATTATCAACATCCTATAGAGAAGGATTCCCGAGGATAATTCTTGAGGCAATGGCTTTAGGAAGACCGACAATTGCCACAAATGTCATCGGAAACAAAGATGTTGTTAAA
This sequence comes from uncultured Mariniplasma sp., assembly GCA_964368345.1. Taxonomy (GTDB): domain Bacteria; phylum Bacillota_I; class Bacilli_A; order Acholeplasmatales; family Acholeplasmataceae; genus Peloplasma. Next base: position 833 of record CAYJBI010000109.1, read on the forward strand.
CATGAATATACAGGTTATTTGCTTGACAAAGATGATTTATCAGCATTTGTAAGCAAAATCATCTATCTTGTGGATCACAAAGAAATGTTAATTAAACTTGGAAAGCAGGCCAGAGATTATTGTGAGAATAATTATGATTCTGAGATCATTAATAATATTATTTTGAAAAAAATTATTCAGTAGAATAAAATGTTACCTATGAAGATTGGAATTTTAACACATTATAATGTAATCAACAACGGAGCTGCTCTTCAAATGTATGCTTTAAAGAACTGGCTGGAACAAAAAGGCCACAAAGTTTTTATTTTGACATATAAAAAGAATTTTGACTATTCGGAAGAAACGGCAAAAAAATATAACTTTAGTATTAAAAATTTATTTTTTGTATTCAAATCGTATTTTATAAAAGGGTCTCCCGCTTTATTTTTTCATAAAGTAACCAAACATCACGTTTTTAGAAAATTTATTAAAAAGAATTTCACTTTTTTAGATTATAAGGAACCGCTTGATGCAATTGTTGTTGGAAGCGATGAGGTTTTTTCTCTCGAGGTTGGCTGTAACAGAATGATGTATGGCCATGATGTAAATACCAATTTATTGATCTCGTATGCCCCTTCGTTTGGGCAAACTGATTATGAATTGATTAAAAAACGTGGATGCGAGCAAACGATAATTTCTGGATTAAAAAAATTTGATTATTTATCTGTTCGTGACGAATGCTCAAAACAAACCCTATTAAAGCTTGCACCTTTTAAATGTGAAGTTGTTTGTGATCCTGTGATCTTGTTTGATTTTTCTGCTGTCAGTTCAAAAATAAGAATACCAAAACAAAAATATATTTTATTGTACTCTTATGACAAAAACATGAATAAGCGCGAAGAAGTAGAACAGATAAAAAAATATGCAAAGGATAATGGTTTTATAATTGTTTCTGCCGGAACTTACCACAAGTGGTGCGATAAAAATATAATTTGCAATCCGGTTCAATGGATTGAATTATTTAGAAACGCCGAAGAAATAATCACCGACACTTTCCATGGTGCTATTTTAAGCATAATCACGCAAAAAAAAGCTTTGTTTTTACGCCAGTCAATCAATAGTAATAAATTGACTTCACTTATTACAGAATTCAATTTACTAGATTTTTTGGTTGACTCGATTGAATATGAATTGCTTTGTAAATTTCACAATCAGAGATACAACAAGGAACAGGTTTATCAACTATTGTTAGAAAAAAGAAAACACGGAGCCTGCTATCTTGAAGAGGCTTTAGCACAAAACCATGAATAATGTTTTTGAATTAAATGGAGAATGTACTGGTTGCTCAGCATGTTCTATTGTTTGTCCTGCCGGAGCAATTTCAATGAAAAAAAACAATGAAGGTTTCTTTGCTCCATCTATCAATTTTGATTTATGCATTAAATGTGGGATTTGCAAAAAAGTATGCATTAAAGAAACCCCCTTTGTAAAAACAGATTGTATTAGCACGCTTGCTCTTCAGGCGAAAGACAAGAATGTTTTATTGGGCAGCAGTTCTGGAGGAGTAGCAACAACAATTTCACAATCCTTTGTCCTTGACGGTGGATTTGTGCTAGGATCGTTTTTTAATTACAAAACAAACACCGTAGAAACAAAAACGACAAATTGTTTAGCCGATTTAGAATTATTTAAAAAGTCAAAATATTTGCAATCCGATTTTCATAATGGCCTTATGTCTGCAGTTAGGATTGCAAAAGAAGATAAGACAGCAAAATTTTTAATATTTGGTACCCCGTGTCAAATTAATGGCGCAGTTAATGTTTGTGAATTTTATGGTATAAAAGATCAGTTTACTTTTGTTGATTTTTTCTGTCATGGTGTGCCATCATATCTGATTTGGGATTATTATTTGTCGGATAAAGGGATTGATAAAGATTCGCTATCATACGTTTCATTTAGGACCAAAAAATACGGATGGCAATCCTGTTTTGCTATTCAAATAAAAGATTCAAAAAAAGATATTTTCGTTTCCAGCGGAAAAGATGATTTCTATAATTCCTTTTTTGACAATGTCTTTTTAATGAAATCATGCTATTCGTGTAAATATAGATTTGGGTTTAGTAAAGCGGACGCTAGGCTTGGCGATTATTGGGGTGGAAGATATTCCAAAAACGAAGATGGTGTTTCTTCTGCCCTTGTTTTTACAGAAAAAGGAAAGAAAATAATGAATAGCAGTCTTTTAATAGAGTTGCCTGCTGGTGATGATATATTATTTGCACAAAGCACCAATAAATATACCGAAGAACAATATAGAGAGTTCGCTTTTCGAAGCTTAGATTCAGAAAAATCTTTGAAAAAAGCAATTAATAAGTATAGAAAAAGATTCCCAATTATAAAGCGATTTAAATTATGGTTTAAAAAAATTGTTACTGTTATTTTTCCTAAAAGAATATTAAATAAAATCAAATCAATAAAATGGAAAAAGCTTGATTGAATATATGTTTTTATAATTTACACAAAAAATATGAAAAAGAATGAAGTTAGTAATGCAAATTATGATGCATTGATTATTGGAGGAATGAGATTTCAAAACGTCAATGCTTGTACACACAGAATGACTGAAATTGCCGAGTTGTTTAAACCATACTGTGATCAGGTTTTTTTACTTGGAGTCGGCGATGGTGAAGAAAGTGGATTGTATAATGATTTCGAATACAACACGATTGTATATCCTAAAACAACAGCCCAATGGTTTTCTTTTTCGCTTTCCTCGAAAAAATATATTTCATTTATCAAATCTCGTCCAAACATAAAATGTATTGTTGTTAATGGCTCTATTCCATCGTTCCCAACAATAAAAATAGCAAACTACTGTAAAAGACATCGCATCGCTTTTGTGTTCGATATTGGAGAATGGTACACTTCAGAATATAAATTGTTTAAGAAAATTGTAAAAGACATTGATACGTTTATTAAAATGCATTGGATATGCAAAAAATATTGTAACTATATTGTTGCCAGTTCATTTTTAGCCAACCATTGTGGATACAATAATAAAAAAAACATATTAGTATTGCCAGCAATTGTAAATGTGAAATTGGCTGTGAAAGCAAAAAAACAGAACAGTAATTCTGTTACACTTTCATTTGTTGGAACTATTGAAAAAAACAACCTAAAGGAGAATCTCTCACCTCTAATTAGTGCAATTGAATCTTTTAATGGTTCTCATAAATTAAAGTTCTATTTAAACATAGTGGGATGCGATGGAGAAAACACAAATTGGATAACATATCATGGAAAAAAGATCTATTCAGAGTGCGTCAATTATGTTGCACAATCTGATTTCACTGTTATACCGAGAAGCAAAACAAGAAAGAATCAATCTGGTTTTCCTACCAAATTGTCTGAAAGTTTTCTTTATGATGTGCCAGTTATTTCAACGGATACTAGTGACATAAAAAAGTATGTCATAGATGGTCAAACAGGTTTTTTAGTCCCTTCTAATACACAAGAGGCATTCGTTGATTGCTTTGAAAAAATTGAAAAAGAAATGCTTAATGACAGTAGGTATTTAATTAAACTATCCCGCACCACAAAAGAAAAAAACAAACTTAAAATTGAATACTTTGAATCTGAATTTGGTTTGTTTCGAAGCAAAATCTAGTAGTATGCTTAAGATTTCAAATGCATAGTAATGCGCATTTGAAATTTAAAATTTGTCCGTTCTTCTTTGCTTCAAGAGATTCAGCAAATCTTTTTTCTTTTTGGGTTATAGAAGAAATCAACTTCCTGAAATCATCTTTAGCGGTTTCTTTCTTACATTTAATGATTATCAATTCGTAATTAGGCAAAACAATCATTTTGTAGTGGTGGATATCTGCTAATAGAGAATAGTTGAAATTTTCATCTAATAACTTATATATCAAACCATCAATTCTTTGTTCTTTAGTGCCTACATAGTCTTTACGTTTAATTTCTTTTCGTTAGATGACAATCTCAATGCAACTTAGCGCTTAACTTTCGACCGATTCGCATATTTTGCATTTTTTGTTGCGTTGAAGTTGACCACATTTGCGTTTTTTTCTTACTTCGTATA
>CAYJBI010000110.1:0-4897 GCA_964368345.1 uncultured Mariniplasma sp.
TTAAACTTCCTTTAAAAAAAATAAACATGAGTTTAGTCTAAAGACTATGGATTTTTATATAGTTGTGCTACAATGATATCACATGCTTTTTAGACGTATCCAAAAAAACAAAACGATGAGGAGATTTCAGGATGAAGATTTTTAAACTTAGTTTGTTCATTTTGTTTCTGTTGACACTAGTTTCTTGTCAGACAAATGGACCAACATTTGATCAAATTGAAAGTGAATTAAAGCTGATTTATGAAGCAAATGAAGATAGCTTAAATGTTAAGTCAAACATTACCATTCCAGCAATTCCATTCACTTCAAAAGAAGTACAGATTTCATGGATTTCAAGCGATGAAACACATGCGAAAATAAGTGATTATTTAATTGTCATAACAAAATCAGATGACATCGACATACATGTCACCATTACTGCACATGTTACGATTCAAAAAAAATCACAGGATTTTACATTTGATATCATCATTTTAAAAAATGATGTAACACCGATTGTTTTACATGATGTGACAGTTATTGATGGGGATATTTCGAATATTAAGGCTGTTGAAGATGGACATTTTGTTGAACTTGATGAACCTACGAAAACAGGATTTACTTTTGGGGGATATTTTACAGATTCTAATTTTACGGAATTATGGCAAAACTCACCTATTACTTCAGATATAACGCTTTATATTAAATGGGTTATAAATGAAGTTATCGATTCAATAGCACCTGTCATTACAGGGACAAAAGACCTTTATGTTTCTTTGGGAGATTCGGTCGATTATTTGTATGGTATACAAGTTACAGACAATCTTGATTCATCACCTCTTTTAAGTGTTGATGATAGCCAAGTTGATCTAACTACTGTTGGAGAATACCCACTCACGTATACTGCATTAGACGATAGTGATAATGAAACAGTCATTGTTGTTACAGTTCATGTCGAAGCAGTTCAATTACTTGAATTTGTTGAAACATTTGAATTGATTGACAATACAGGTTCATCCTACGTTGACGGTACATATCAAGGTATAGATGGTATTTTATGGACATATAGTGGTATGCGTTCTGATCAAGTTCTTGATGGCAAAGCTGTGACATTTGGAGCTAATAGTTCCAACTATATTAAAGCAGATTTCCAAGGCGGAATTTCTAGTCTCTCAATTCAATTTAGCCATGCTTTTAGCGGAAGTTCAGTTCGAGAAATAGAATTATATATCAATCATGTATTAGTTCATACATTTCAAGTCTCATCTTCTCAAACAACATATGTTGTTAGTGATATCAATGCTTCAGGCAATTTTTCATTTGAACTTAAGAATAAGGGTGGTCAACGGGTTACTATCGATAACATTACGATTTTACGTGAGAATGAGTCCCAAGATGCCAAAGATATTCAATCTGATATTAAAAACTTTTCGTTTCCATCACATGTCATGGAACCAACAACGCTCCAATTAATTAATACTGGACAAAAGGGATCTATAATAACTTATCGTTATAAAGATTCAAACAATGCAGATAATTCATTTTTTGATTTAAATACAGGAGTTATCACTACGCCAGTTGATCGATTAGCTTACGTGATTGTTGAAGTTATTTTTAGTAAAGGCGAAGAACAAAAAATACTTGAAAAGACAGTTATCATTGGTGAGGGTGAACCCTTAACGATCAGCGATGTTTCAAATTCACAAGGTTTAATTAAAACCCGTGGAGTTTTAACTGGATTTGTTTTAGAAACAACATTTATTCGTGGCTTTATTCAAGATTCTACAGGTGCTGTTGAAGTTCGTTTTAGTTTAGATAGTCTTTCATCATTAGAGATTAATAAAGCGTATGTATTAAAAGCAACCGTTGTGAAGTCACCTTATTTATATTTAGAAAATGTGACTTCACTTGATAAAAAAGAGATTGAAGTCATTGATCCAATATGGGTCAATGTAAAAACAATCCAAAACCATGTATCTAAGCTTATTTATGTTGAAGGTATATTAGGACAAGATTATGTATCTGGTGATGCATGGGTTGTAACTGAGAACGGGAAAATAGCAATAACTATCAAAGATCAAAACAACCCATTGGTTAACCAAAAGGTAGGACAAGAGATTTATCTTGTTGGACATGCCATCTATGTAGAAGGTAACTACAAGATTTGGGTTTTAGATAGCAATCTTATCGAAATTGATTTATTTAACGAAGCATTATTTGAATCATACATACTTCAAAGTCTTGATTTAGATAAGATAATAACAACTCAAGAAAATATAACATTACCTGAGCAAGAATCAATCTTTAGTTTAAATGTTATATGGACTTCTTCCCGAGAAGATGTTCTATCATCGGAGGGTATAATTACACTACCCGAAGAAGAAACGACACTCACATTAACATACGTTTTATCAAATAATACGCGTATTATTTATACAGGAACGCTCACAGTTACTGTTCTTCCTATGGCTTCATTATCAACCTATTATAAGGATGCAGAAGGAAAAACAGGGTTAGCCTTATTAACAGAATTAACTAAGATTATATCTAGAAATTACCATAGTATTTCATACTCTTCAACCAATAAAGTTCTAGAAAAATCAGATCGTCACCCAAGTGGTCAAGGATATTTAGGTATCTATGATCATATATCCATCACAAGTTATAATAAAGAGCATGTTTGGCCACAATCATCCTTTAGTAAAGCTTCACCTTATGTTTCAGATATGCACCACTTACGTATTTCTAACTCGAATACAAATAGTACAAGAAGTAACTACTACTTCAACGATCCAACTTCACCAACAACTAAATGGCAAGTAGGAAGCAGTCGTTTCTTTCCAGGTGATTTGGATAAAGGTGATATTGCTAGAATGCTTATGTATATGGCAGTTAGATATCGCAATGACAATTTTAAACTTATCGTTAAAGATTCAGGTAGAACTTCTGATGCACCATCAAGAACTATGGGTAATCTAGCTGTGTTATACGACTGGCATTTAGATGATCCAGTTGATGATTTTGAAAGAAATCGTAATCAAGTTATTTTTGAAACTCAAGCAAACAGAAATCCATTTATAGATCATCCAGAACTATTTGATGATATTTGGGATGTATTCATGGCTGAAGATCAACAAAGAAGAAGTTCATCTGAAAGATTAAGTCAGTCTGATTTCACCTTCGGAGAAACTAAAGCAATTGATGATAGAACATATTTTGTTCGTTTTGATGAAGATAAGAAAAGATATATTGCATAAAAATAAAAAAAGCACTTTGCCCTAGAAAGTGCTTTTTTATTTAGTTGTTATTTATGGTTATGATAAAAGGGAAATAGCAATACCCAGTGCTTCAGGGCCCGTATGAATAGCTAAAGCAGGCGTAATAGTTGAAACACTAAAGTTTCTTATGTTTGGTAATTTACTTTTAATTTGTGAAGCAATATCATCTAAGTCAAGTTCTGAATGACTATTGAGTAGTGTTACATCGTAGGAGGAACCTAAAGATGCAAAAGAAGCAGATTGTTCAATCAGTTGAGAGATAGCTCTTTGATATCCTCTTTCTTTTTTAACGGTATAATATATACCATTTTCATTACAAGTAATTACAGGTTTAATCTTAAGAAGTTCAGCAAGGGTTGCAGCAACTAAACCAATACGACCCCCCTTTTTAAGATAGGTTAACTTTTCAACTGTGAAAAAGACTTTCTTAAAGGTTAAACGTTCATTAATTCTTTGAATTATATCTTTGAAATTCATCTTTTTTTCAATCAATTCAAGTGCTTCAAGTGAACTATAGCCACTTGCCATACTAATGTTTTTTGTATCAATGACTTCAATGGTCAATCCTTCATAGTCAGAAGCAATCTGTGTAATGATATTCATTGTCCCACTTAATCCTTTAGAAATTGGAATACAGATGACATGCGTGAATCCTTCGTTCTTAATTTTGTCAAGCGTGTCAATGATATCCTTCGGACTAGGAAGTGATGTAGATACTTTCTTATCATCGAGATGAGATAAGACTTCCTTCAAGGTGATTTCTTTTTTATCGATGTATTCCTTGCCATCGATAATAATTCGTAATGGTAATACGAAGAGTGGTAAGTTTTTATTCTCGATACTGATATCTGAACCAGAATCGGCGAGAATGGCTATACGTTCATTCATTTTTTTTATCCTCCAAAGATTTATAGGTGTTTTTCAATAAATATTTTGACATCATGATTGATGCAAATGCGAGTGCAGCAGTTTTTAAAGGAAGTAAAACTAAATCTACAGGTGTTTGGAAATAACTGATATCTTTTTGTTGTTGAAGTTCCATCGTGGATGCTTTAAGTGCATTCTCTAAAAAAGATATAAAGGCATTATAGGCGTCAATTTTGCCCAATGCAGAAGTTAAATGCTTGATACCTAGACTGACATCACTTAAGTTGCTTACTTGTTTTAAAACGGTTATAGTGATGATATACGCGATATGTTCTTTATGATAGCGCTTCTTAATGGGGGGCGGCATGATATTGTTTTTTACATAGTTATTGATCATCCAAGAAGTTAGAATTTTTTCATTTGTTTCTCCATGACTAATAAATACAACACTGATATGTTCGTTGATAAATTCTAATACTTGATCAAGATATAATGCAAGTTCTGGAAGTTCATGCCATTTTGGTAAGTTGATTGACTCTATTTTAGTAATCCAATCTTTGATATCTGTACCCATTGTATCCTCCATCTAGTTTACAATACTAGATTATCACGTATATAGAATTTGTCAATTGTCTTGCATATATTTCTCAAACATTCACATATTTCAGATGATGATAATCATTTTTCGAAGATTAAACATTATTTTAAAAGATTGTTTGTAAAATAATTGATAATGTTGATTCTTATCAATCAAATCTAAATAAGATGACTAT
>CAYJBI010000111.1:0-4802 GCA_964368345.1 uncultured Mariniplasma sp.
AAGTAAAAGATATTGAAGCTTATATGAAGAAAAATAAGTCATAATTCCTTTGGGGACTTCGGTTCCCTTTTTTTTATGAAAAGTAAAAACGTATGATTTTCTCTATGATAAGTTAGGAGGAGATATCATATGAAACATTTCATTTTTTTTATACTTTGCGTTTTAACAACATGTTTATTAACTATGACTACTGAAGCATCAAATTACCAAGGCTATGAAAGGATTGAATTAACCTCAGGAACGCTTTTAGCTGATTATTCTGATAAAGAGTACAACTCATACTATAAAAAGGTGCATAAGCTAAAATTCAGCGGTTGGCGCGTTTATGTTGTTAATGACAATGTCAAAGCAACGTTTGTTTCTGAAACACTTTTTAGTTATTATAATGATGGTTATACCCCTATTGAATATCAATATCAACTTGAAAGAAAAAGAACAAGTAAAATGGGGTTATCAGCAACGGGTTCGATTGGATTGAAAATGACAAAGGATGTGCCAAAATTTAAAAATAATCTTGAAAGCGCACTTAAATTATCCTCAGAGTATAGTTCATCACAAGAAGAATCTGAAAAATACACATTAAAATTTTTAGTGGATCCAGGAACACAAGTAGACTTATATATGTATGGGGAGGGTAGAGTAACTAATGGGGTTGCTGCAAGGTATTCCTTATTTATACGTGTTGCTAAAGGTGGATTTGAAGCGTTTGTTGTGACAACCGAATATCAACGGTTGGAGAAGAAGAAAATATGAAAAAAGCAATTATTTATTTAGCTATAATCATACTTTCAACTATCATAGGTTTTATTATTTCAGATATGAAACCCAATCGATGTATTCAATTAATTACTGTCGATACTGAGTATAGTTTTCTTATGGAAGAAAATCAAACAGGGAATATTCTTTTTTATACAAATGATCATGATCACGATGTTACCGATATGAGTCAGTACGCGAGAATCATTCTAAGTGATCATGAAAACTATTCAAAAATAGAATTATCCTTGTTTGATGTTGAAGTTGGGCATGATGAAGTTTATTTAGGCGAAATATTTCATCGCGTCATTTTGACTTTTATGCTACCTAGTTTAAGTGCAGATTGGATCTTTGAAGATGCTCATCTTTCAATTGAACTTATGAATCAAAGTGAGTATGAATTAAGATTAGGAAGAGTTTCTTTGTTTCAAAAATCGTATGATGAACAAAAGTTAAATTGGCATAGTATCGAAGGTCATAAAGCGATGAATCAAACGATTTCAAGACTGGGAGAGATTACTGTTGAATTGGATGGAGATCATTTTTTAATTCAAGATGTTTTGATTGGAACGTTTGAGAATATAAGTTTTCGAGTTGAACATGATGTTTTAAAAATTACGATTAACCATGCAAATTATTTACTTTATGAAACACCCATTATTTTAGTGTTTTCTGATGGAAGTAGACAAACAATTAGTCATTTTAGATTTATGATTGATTATGTCATTTTAAAAGAAAGTGGGCCGTTAATGAATGTCTACCCCCTTAATTAAGATTGAAGAAGCTAGTAAACGCTATCTAAGAAATCCATTTAATATCGAAGTGTTATCTGACGATTATTTAGTCATCAGTGGCGGCAACGGTACAGGAAAAACAACATTATTACTGATGATTTTAGGATTTATTTATCCAGATCATGGTAAAGTTTTTAAAAAGAGACTTAAAATTGGATATGTTCCTGAAAAGGTTGTATTACCTCCGTTTGTTAATGTTCTTGAATATTTAGAGACGATGGCAAGAATAAAAAAAGATCGATTGAATATAGCACTAGTTCATGATTTAGAGGTTCCTATCCATAAAAAAATACATGAGTTATCGAAAGGAAATCAACAAAAGCTTTCAATTATGACAGCATTAATGGGTAATCCTCATGTTTTAATCTTCGATGAACCTCTATCAGGTCTGGATGAACAAATGCAAGAAAAGACAATTCGTATTATTAACTCTTACTATGAAAAAGGTAAATGCATTATGGTATCTACACATGAACCTAATCGATTCATACCCTATGCAACCAAACATATCCAATTATGATCCATTTATTAGATTTAACAACATTTTCAAAACGTAAATTATGGATATTATCTTGTTTTTGTTTAATTTCAATTTTACTTGTGATTTATCTTGAATATACATCTCTTTTGGAACTCAATCAATCTCATGCTTTATCATTGAAAATACTTGGAATTATGATGGGATTTGTAATCACATGGATTACTTTGGATATGACACATCCATATGAAGTGATGATTATAAGTTACACCGGAAAAAAATATCTTGAGATACATAAGTTCATCAATATGATTTTTTGGTCATTTTTGATAACACTAATCGTTTTTTTAATTTTTACAATCGTAAGATTCATAAGTATTAGATATTATCCGACAAAACAAGATATCACCATGTATCTTCATTTCTTATTAGATCTTGTTATTATTGGAACAGTCGTTATAAAATTATATAAAATCAAGCATCCAACACTCATTTTTATCATCCCTACAACTTATGTTTTTTATCAACTTATCGCAGAAATAAAGCCTTCAATAACGCTCTATTATTTGATTCCTTTTTTTCAACCTATGATTCTTATGTATCGACTTGCTATTATTTATAAAGTGTGTTATATTACTTTAGGATTATTCATAACATCAATTCGTTTTAAAAATGATTAAATTGTTGGATTATCATTGACATATAACGGTTTTATGGTATAATCTTACCGGAATTAAATTTGTGAAAAGAAGAGGTACCCTCTCGCCTGATGGACGAATTCATAGGCAAACATGTCACTTTCAAATCATTTTGATAACGACAAGTGGGTACATATTGTACACACTTTTTCTTTTCTATATTCTACAAGAATGGAGGTGGACTGCATTAAACAAATCAAGCAAAAAAATACCGACTTAGTAAACGAAACAATTCCTTATGGTGAATTTCTTGTTATTGATGAACAAGGAAATAAAATGGGAACAATGAATCGAAGAGATGCGCTTAAATTTGCTGCTGAAAAAGAATTCGATATCGTTGTTGTATCACCAGATTCTAAGCCAATGGTTGCTAAGCTCATGGATTATTCAAAATATCGTTATGAGCAACAGCGCAAATTGCGTGACATGAAAAAGAATCAACATGTTGTTGAACTTAAGGAAGTACGTTTAAGCCCAACAATTGATGTGCATGACTTTGAAACTAAGGTTAAACATGCGCTAAAATTTCTTGAAAAGGGCGATAAAGTCAAATTGACAATTCGTTTCTTCGGTAGAATGATTACCCATAGTGATGTTGGTATGAAGGTAATGGAGCGTTTTATTGAGGCTGTTGGATCTAAGGCAACGATTGAATCTAGACCAAAGATGGACGGCAGAAACATGGTTGCACTTTTAGCACCAAATAATAATATTTAATTACACAAAGAAAGAAGGAGTATCACATGCCAAAGCAGAAGACACATAGTGGCCTTAAGAAACGCATCAAGGTCACAGGAAGTGGTAAGCTTATGAGAGGCCATGCATACACAGGTCACTTAGCAGCTTCCAAAACAACAAAACAAAATAGACAATTAAGAGGCGAAACATCGGTACACGCAACAGATAAGAAGCGTATCAAATCCTTGATTTCGAACTTGATGTAACAGGAGGATAAACATATGCCAAGAGTTAAAGGCGGATATACCGCAAGACGTCGTCGTAAAAAAATTCTAAAGCTCGCAAAGGGCTACTTCGGTTCTAAGAGAACATTATATCGTACAGCACATGAACAAGTCATGCGTTCTCTATCCTATGCATATAGAGATAGAAAACAAAAGAAGAGAGTATTCAGAAAACTTTGGATTACTCGTATTAATGCTGCAGCTAAATTAAATAACATGAAATACTCAGTGCTGATTCATGGTTTAGCACTTGCTAATGTAGAAGTCAACCGCAAGGTTTTAGCTGATTTAGCAGTTAATGATCCTGCTGGATTTCAAGCTTATTGCAATCTAGCAAAAGATGCAGTTAACGGAAAACTTGTCAAGAAAGAAGAAGTAAAAGCTGAACCAAAGGCTACAAAAGTTGAAGTAAAGGCAGTCGTTGAAGAAACAGTAGATTATTCAAAGATGCTTGTTAAAGATTTAAAAGCACTTGCAAATGAAAAAGGTATTGAAGGCGCAGACAAGATGTTAAAAGCTGATCTTGTTGAAGCATTAAGTAACTTAAAGTAAAGTATAAAAAGGTGGTAAGTTCCACCTTTTTTTTGTATAATAAAACTGTGGGGGTTTTACAATGAAAAGACGAATTGCTATTGCAGGATCACTGACTATCTTGATCTTTATCTTAATGCCACTTGCCTTAATCTTATTAAATCTAAGAGGGCAGGGTATTTTTATGATATCTGCAATCATCAGTTTGGTTTATGTAGGTGTTTATGTTTTCGGAGGAATTCCAAAGCTAATTGTTGCATTTATCTATGGGGTTATCACATTTATATTTCTTTATTTCCTCGAAAAGTCATATCATTTACCCTTTATTATTGTGGGTACTTTACTTTTTGTTTTAAATCCTTTATCTTCTTTTGAAGAGTATTTAACTAAAAAAATGAGTGATGAGGATGTTTTACCGATTAGACTTAGCTTAAGAGGTTCATATTGGCCTTTTTTTAGTTATCAAAAAGAAATGAAAAACTTCTATCATCTTCCACAGGCTCGTAAACTCTATACCAAAAAATGGTATTTGCATTCAAGACAGATTGTGATGATTATTCTCATCACTTTAGGTATCTTCTTA
>CAYJBI010000112.1:0-4778 GCA_964368345.1 uncultured Mariniplasma sp.
TTCACAAGATATTTGAGCTGTTTTAAATCTATCTGGTGCTTTTCATAAATCCGTTTAAATACAAGTTCTTCGATATGAATAGATTTTTCAATCCAAGATAATTGATTGAAATTATTGGGAACTGGAACTAAAATGTAAAGAGAACTCTTTTTCTCGGGGGCTAATGTATCATCAATCTTTGAAGGGTTATGGATATAAATAGAAATATCATCTGTGAATTTATTTTCCATTAAATCATGAAGATATTGATCATAATCATCTGAAAATAGTATTTCATGATGTGGTAGTTCTAACTCTTGATTAACACCTAAGTACATCATCCATGTCGAAATCGAATACTTCTTCTTTTCGAGTTTCTTAGGTGTATATTTCTTTAACAGTTTGCTATTGATAAGGTGTGTCATACCATATGCAAAATCTACATTCATAACGATGTCATCACAAGGTATAAAATCACCCATACACATAATTCCTTTAACTTCTTTATTCTCAATAACAATTTCATCTACTTTTGAATTTAGTTTTAGTGTTCCTCCAAGTTTAACAAAAAGCTTTGCCATCACTTCATTTATTTGGTTTAGTCCACCTTTGACATGATATAACCCTGTATGATGTTCTAAATATGGAAGCATTGTAAAAATAGAGGGTGCTTGATAAGACGCCATCCCTAAATATTTAGCTTGAAAAGATAAAGAGTGAATGAAAAGAGGATGTTTATCATATGTTTTTAAGAGAGAATAAACTGATTTAAAAGGATGAACGATTGGTATAGCTTTTAAAACATCTTTTCTTAATAGATGAAAAAAAGATGGAAAGGGCTTTTCTAAAATAGGTTTTAGTTTATCTAGTTTTATCTCTTGATCTTTATACCATCTTAAGTAAGCATTTCCTAAACCTGGTTTTAGTTTGTCATACATCAAAGCATTTTTAGTCCGATTATTTGTTAAAACAATGATTTGATTTTTAAAATGAAGATGATAAAGTGTTTCAAGCTCTATAAGTTCAAGTTCTTTAAAAAGATCAAATCCTGCACGACTAAATATTTCTTTTAAAACATCGATATACATTAAGAATGTGGGTCCTAGATCAAAATGATAATCTCCGAGTGTCACTCTTTTTGAGCGTCCTCCAACACGGTGATCTTTTTCAAAAATAGTGACTTCAAAACCTTGTTTTTGTAAAAGTAGAGCTGAAGCTAGTCCACCAGGACCAGCACCAATTACATGTATTTTTTTCATTGATTAATCATTGCGTTTGCTTCCTTAAATTCTTTAATGAAACGTCGCATTTCCTCCATTAAAACAGTATCGGGTGCACCCTTTAAAACCATGCCATCTAAATACATCATGCTCTTAATAATCGGAAACATGCCTTTTTCAAAAACCATACCTGAATTTACGCCTAATTTGATGGTTTCCATCATCTTGCGCGTTAAACTAACTTCTGAAACGGTCTTCCCAGAAAAATCCTTGTAAAGATCTAAAAGTTTACCATGAAATTTATCGAATGCTTTTCCACTAATCTCTTTTTCTGCCATGTGGTTTAAAGCTGTTGCACATTGATCATAGTGATACTCTGATAAATGCATCATAAATTCAAATAATCCAGCTTGTATCTTGCTTCCAACTTTTGATATAGCACCAGTATCGATAAAATAAAAATCATCTCCTTTAACAATTAAGTTTCCTGGATGTAAATCGCCATGGAAAGTACCAACAATGAAAATATAGAATCCATGGATATGAAAAATCTCTAATATATCGTTAAAAGACATTTTCTTATCTTTAAGTAGTTCATCTGCTGTTGGGCCATCGATAAATTCAGATACTAGAATGTTTTCGTTTGATAATTCTTCATATATCTGTGGAAATTTTAAACGAGATAAATCAAACTGATCTTTGTTGTGATCATATATCTCATGAAGTATTTTTCCATGTTTGATTTCATTTCTTAAATCAAGTTCAGCTAGCGTATATTCTTCTATATGTTCTAAGATACCTACAGGATCAGCAACTTTTGAAAGTTTTGGATAAAAGAAAATAACAAAACGAATTAATCTTCTTAGAGATCGAACATCTTTTTCAAATGAGTTTTTGAAGTTCTTTTTGATGACTTTCACAACGACATCTTTACCATTTTTCAATCTAGCTCTGTGGACCTGACCAACTGAAGCACTCCCTAAAGGTTTCTTATCGATTGATTCAAAATGGTTAAACCAATCTATGTTTGCATAACTTTGCATAAGTTTTGAAAAATCTTCTTCTTTGATTGCTTCAGTCTTTGTATATAATTTTGCAAGATGAGTACATGTTTCTTCACTTAAAAAATCAATTCGTAAAGCAAATGTTTGAGCAATTTTTACTGCTAATAAACCTTGTTTATGAATATAATCTAAGTCAGGTAATTTCTTGTTGTTGAAGATCATTTTAAAAAGCTTAATAAACATGAAAAATCGCATGAAAACATCCTCCTTATAAACATATTGTATCAAAACGATGAAACAGTTTATAAATTATGATTTCTTTTTAACTTTTATGACTAAAATCGTTACATTTATCGCTGTTATGATGATAGAAATAACCAATCCAACCAAGTTTTTTTCTTCTTGAATTTGATTATCTAAGACACCTTCATGAAATCTTGCTTCAATGTTTAGCGCTTGTTCTGGTTCAATGATGAACGTTTGATCATTGCTTAATAATTGATCTTGATAATACCATCCTTCAAGATGATAACCCTCGTTTGGAATTGCATTTAATGTGATAGGTAAATCATGATAGTATTGAACATCATCGATCTGCTTGTATGATAACTGATTAATTGTTATTGATCCCATAGAATCTTGAAAATCAATCTCTAATTTGTGCTTTAAATCTAAGTTTAAATATGCTTCCAAATATGGAATAAGATAATCTTTACGATATGAAGCAAAATTTCTCATCCTATCAACATAAGATAACCATGCTTGATATGAGGAAGGATAACCAAATCTTGAAATATGTTCACCCATTTCAGGAGAATAAAGATCAATCATTTTTTCAAGCTCTTGATTAACATGTTCACTTTCAAAAACTGTATCTAGAAGTTCTAACATACGATATATAAAATGCGCTTTAAATTGCTTGTTTTCTAAAAGATTAACAAACAGTTTACCAGTCTTCCAGTTTTCTCCTGTTAAGCGCTCAAAACTATTTTCTGATGGCATAACAGTACCCCATGATATTCCAAACGAGGCATCCAAATCATTAACCATAAATCGCCATCTTCCATCATGACCATAAGGGGCTGTTGGTTTATATGATGTATTTTTTCTCCAATATAAGATATTATTTTGTGGCCAATCGACATTTCCCATGTAAATCTCTGAAATCATGTAGTCTATAAAGTTATTAATATCTAACATTCGTTCGACTTTTTTATATCTTTTGTTGCTATCAAGATTTCCTGTTGTTGCAACATTATAAAGTCGTTGATAATGAATTTGTCCTAATTTAGAACCATCCTCCATGTATGCATGACCTGTCAAAATGGTCGCTCGATTTTCATCTATACCATAATGCGTTTTTAAATAATCAGTATCAAAACGATCTCTAATATTTCTTATACCAAAGTATTCTCCGTTAATAAATAAAATGATTGGCGTACTATATTGAATATCTAAATCAAGTGGTTTTAAAAGACTTTGAGCGAAAGCCTCTCCCATAAAGGTATATTGATAGCTTTGACCACCATTTCTTAAAATAAGTCTTTTAAATTCATCCACTTCTTTATCTGGAAAAAATTGATAATGAAATGTATTTTGTTCATCATATTCCTTTCTTGCGTAAAGACGATAACTTTTGATCGGATACTTTCTAGATAAACCACCATGAATACGTATACCGGCATGTTGCGACATAACGAGAATACCTGATGTCTCAAATAATTGAACAAAAACCTCTCTTTCCCATTTATCACCTTTTTGAAAGTAATTGCCGGTTCGATTACTTTTTTCTTCATTATCTATCGTTTCATCGTATGAACTACCAGCTATATGAATTCCTTGATTATAATCATATAGATGAATGGGATCTGTTGATAAAGACATAATAGGAAATGTATATTTTTCAAACATATTAGGTGAAACAAAATACGTATGCGTGATGACCTCACTCTTGTCATTTGTCATTTTATTAATTGCGATGACCTTAATAACAGTTGCTTTAAAAATATCTTCTTTCGGTGAGTTCCAATTTGTATCCGACGTAACAATCATTGAAATGGGGTAATTAATCAAACTTGACTCGTTGATCTCTATCATTGATCCATCTGCTTCGATATAAGATTCATCTATCCATAAAGGAGATATATATTGTTCAGATGTTTCAGTTGGTGTTTTTGAATCAAGCGTGTAATAGATGTTTGTTTCAGGTTTTGGAGTTATTTCAAGATAAAACCCTTCTTGGTAAAAGCCACTTTCATGTGAAAAAAAAGGTGTAATGTCAAGTTCTTGTCCTAAAACCTTGTGGTTTATTTGAAAAATTAAGAAAAAAAGTACAGTGCATACACCAATTAAGCAAGTACATATCTTTTTCAAATGAATCACCTCTTTTAAATATTTTACCATAATTAACAATACGTGATATTTCGGTTTTCATCATTAGGGTATGAAAATAATATTATTAAACTTTATAGCTAAATGTTAATGTTTATCACGATTAAAAATGATGATTAAGACTTCTCTAATACGTAAATTTTTTATTAATAATCTTATAAGTTATAATGGCTGAGTTTTCATC
>CAYJBI010000113.1:0-4771 GCA_964368345.1 uncultured Mariniplasma sp.
TTTTTTATATTTGGGCTAAATTGGCCCTTTTTATATCTATATAAATATGTAAAACAGTGGTTTCACTACCATAGAAAGGTTAAAATCATGTATAATGATGAAGGAAGTATATAACAATATATAAACTGTTGAAAGGTTATGAAAAACATATGGTCAAATTAACTAAAATTCCATCACATGTCGCCATTATTTTAGACGGTAATGGACGTTGGGCAAAAAAATTTGGTCAACCTCGTTCGTTTGGTCATTATATGGGTGGTAGAAACTTATTTACAATTGCTCGTGCAGCTAAGAATTTTGGAATTAAGAAATTATCTGTTTATGCATTTTCAACCGAAAATTGGAAAAGACCAGAAGATGAAGTTCATTATCTTATGACAAAACCCATAGAAATGTATGAGAAAAACAAAAATCGTATGCATGAGATTGATTACAAGATTACGTTTGCTGGTAGAAGAGATCGATTTAGTCCTGAACTTCTTCGTGTTATCCAAGAGATTGAAGAACATACTAAAAACCATGAAGGTTTTGAACTTACAGTTTGCATAGATTATGGTGCATATGATGAACTTATTACTGCAGTGAATCTCATTGAAAATTCGGTAACTAGAGAATCACTTGAGAGTAAATTAATGGTCAAAGAACCTGTTGACTTATTAATTCGAACAAGTGGTGAACAAAGAATTTCTAATTTTTTATTATGGCAAATCGCTTATGCTGAGTTATATTTTACGAAAGTGCATTGGCCAGCGTTTAGTCAAAAACAATTATTAAAAGCTTTAAAGGATTATCAAAAAAGACATCGTCGTTTTGGAGGTTTATGATGAAAGATCGTATTGTAACGGGTATTATACTCGCAGCTGTTTTAATTCCTATCGTAAGCATTGAGATATTTCTTGAGTTATTTCAAGTAGTGATGTCTCTTTTCGTATTAATTGCAGCGCATGAGTTAATTCGTATGTATGAAAGTAAAAAGAAGTTTCAATTATTACCTAAAATAGGAATATCATTACTTGCTCTTGGGACATTTTTCTCTGTTGGTGGTGTTTTAGGTAGTGGAAACCATAATCCTTTAGAAGCAAATGGTGCTTTAAGTATTACAATCCCATTGATTACATTAATTCTTCTTAGTTTTCTTGTTTTATTTAGAGATTTTAATGGAGAGGATGCAGGTAAAGCATTAACCATCGTTAACTATGTTGGACTTGGCGCAGCATCCATTGTGATTTTAAGGTTTCTAGGTGTACGGTTCATTGTCTATTTATTTTTAATTACATCGGCAACAGATATTTTTGCTTATCTATTTGGTATTAGATTTGGTAAGCATAAAATGGTACCTCATATTTCTCCAAAGAAATCATGGGAAGGTGCAATTGCAGGAACTATTTTTGCAACGATCATAGCTTCTTCATTTGCGTTATTTTATGGCTATGTTTTCTATCCTGGAACATGGTTAGGTGATATGCTTAATAGTACGGGCGAATTAACACTTCTTGATAATTTTTCTTCACTTGGTGAAAGTAATCCATTATGGGTTCAAGCACTCGTGATTGTTCCAGTCACTTTCTTAGGAAGCATTTTTGCTCAAATTGGTGATTTGGTAGCATCTCGTCTCAAACGTACGTATAATATCAAGGATTTTGGTACGATCTTACCAGGACATGGTGGACTGCTTGATCGTTTTGATTCAGTCTTGTTTGTTGCTATGTTTTTGACATCTGTTTTCCTTCTCATTTATCGCATCTTCCCAGCAATTATCCTATGAAAAATATTTATATATTAGGTGCAGCTGGATCTATTGGTTTACAGACAATGGATGTTATCCAACGCGATAAAGATATGTTTCATATCATTGGCATTTCTCTTGGGAAAAACGATGAGATAAATGATCGCATACTAGACAAAATAACGTGTGAGATTGTTTGTTTAAGAGATCCCAATCAGATGTCTAGATATCAAGAAAAGTATCCCAGCATTCATTTTGTTTTCGGTGATGAAGGTTTAATTGCGATAGCGAGTTACCCGAAAAAAGGATTGTTCATTAATGCGTTATCGGGATCTTCTGGTTTGATACCAACCGTTTTTGCCATCAAAGCTAAAAAAGATATTGCACTTGCAAATAAAGAAACACTGGTGATGGCGGGAGATATCATCAATGATTTGGTTAAAGAATATAAGGTTAATCTTTATCCGATTGATAGTGAACACTCAGCTCTTTGGCAGGTTTTACGTGGTGAAAAGATAGAAGATGTCAAAAAACTAGTGATTACTGCAAGTGGTGGAAGTTTTAGAGAACTCAATAGAGAACAATTAAAACATGTGACAATTGAGGATGCATTGAAACATCCGAATTGGTCGATGGGTGCAAAGATAACGATTGATAGTGCAACCATGATGAATAAAGTACTTGAGGTTATTGAAGCACATCATTTATTTCATATCCCCTATCACCAAATTGAAACAATCTTGCACAAAGAAAGCGTTGTCCATGGTTTAGTCTATTTTAAAGATGGTACGATTAAAGCTAGTTTATCGCTATCAGATATGAAAATTCCAATTGCTTATGCACTTCATTACCCAGAAAAAAGAAGTATTAATCAAGAATTAGAACTTAAAAATTTAAGTTTTTCTCCAATGGATGAAAATAGATTTCCACTCATTAAGTTGGCGTATCATGTTGGGAATTTAGGTGGCATTTTGCCAACTGTTATGAATGCAGCCAATGAAGCAGCGGTCAAATTATTTCTAAATGGAGATATTCAATTTTTAGATATAGAAACAATTGTTATGAACAAAGTTTTAGAATATTCTAACATTTCTAATCCTTCACTAGATGACATAATACAAGTCAATGATTCTGTTCAGCAACAAATCATTCATATGTATGGAAAGAGGTAGTTTATGGTTTTATTAAATCTTATTGTATTTATCCTTGTACTTGGGGTTATTATATTGGTTCATGAGTTTGGTCATTTTTATTTTGCAAAAAAAGCAAAAATTCTCTGTCATGAATTTGCTATTGGAATGGGGCCTGTTCTTTTTCAAAAAAGAAAAGGAGAGACTGCATATTCAATTCGCGCTATTCCCATTGGAGGATTTGTTTCAATGGCTGGCGAAGCAGTAAGTGATGCACTTATAAAAAAAGAACAAGTGATTGGCCTTAAATTGAATCAACAAGGTCAGGCAATCGAGATTAATCTCGTTGACTCACTCGTAAGTGATGTTGTCGGAATTGTTAAATCATATGATCTTTATGGCAATGATTTTGATCCATTATATATTGAGTTAGATGTTAAAGGCGAAATCAAGCAATACTCAGTTGTAAGAGATGCACTTTATCGTCTTTCTGCAAAAAGAGAAATGTGGATTACTCCTGCAGAAAAGAGTTTTGAAAGCAAAACACTATGGCAGCGATTTCTCGTTATTTTCGCTGGACCATTTATGAATTTCATTTTAGCTTTTGTCTTATTTCTTGTTGTTGGATTTTTCGTTTTAAAACCTAATCTTGATTCAAGTGAAATTAGTGTTGTCGGATCAGGCACTCCAGCTGATACTTCCGGATTATTACCTGGTGACGTTATAACGTCGATTAACAATCAGCCTATTAACTCTTGGGATGATTTATCACGTATCATGAAAGATAATCCATCCGTGCATCTTTCGCTATCTTATATACGTCAAGGGATAACTTATAATGAACCCTTAGTCACGGTTGCAGTGGTTATTCAATCTGCAGGTATAACAAACGTCAGCGAAGATGGGACCATTTATAGTACTGAAACGGTGATAGGACGTGCAACAGGACGTGCATCAGCAGGTGGTGGACTAAAATCAGGTGACTTGATTACACATTTAGAACAAGGGACGACGAAAGTAGCAGTTAATCACTGGGATGACATTATTTCATTTTTTAAAGAACATAATTCAGGAAAAGTAACAGCAACTTATATCAATCAAGACAATGAAGTCAAAACACACACGTATGATTTGATTAGTGAAAGAGCACTAGGAAAATTAGGTTATCAACCTATTGTGTTCCAAATTGGTATTTCACCAACAGCAAATTTTGATTTAGGATATACATTAGCGTATCCATTTAAATCGATAGCAAGTAATGTCAAACAGGTATTAAATACATTAGGTTTACTCTTTGATCAAAAAGAAAACCTAGGTGTTGGGGATTTATCTGGTCCTGTTGGAATATTTAGTTTAGTTTCACAAACAACAAGCCAAGGACTTCTTTCTATATTAGGATTTACTGCATTTCTTTCAATTAATATAGGTTTATTAAACTTAATGCCAATTCCAGCGCTTGATGGAGGAAGGCTGGTTTTCTTGGGAATAGAAGCGATTACGCGAAAACCACTTAATCGTAAAATAGAAAATACAGTGAATAACCTTATGTTCTTCTTGTTAATAGGATTATTCATCTTTGTAACATATAATGATATCTTAAGACTCTTGGGATGGTAAGCCATCCCTTTTTTATTGTTTAGATACATTTATATGATTATTTATGAGCCTTTTTAAGCCATTTTTGTATTAAAAAAAAGAAGGTGAAATTTTCTTATCAAAAGTATTGACTTTCATTTTCAAATAAGATAGAATGATAAAGGTCGCTCCCAAAAACGGAGCAGCCAAAACTACCTAAAACATTAAAACTAAAAAAAGTGGATTTAATGGTTGACAAACGTAGTTTGCAAGTGGTAGAATAAAAAAGCACGCCCGATGAGGAATGTGCGAAGGTCTTTGAAAACTGAATGATGATGAG
>CAYJBI010000114.1:0-4702 GCA_964368345.1 uncultured Mariniplasma sp.
ATATAAAAAAATGTCAATATTTTTGACACTTTTTTATATTTATTTACATTTCTTTACAATTTAATTTTTTCAGACTTGGGTTCAATATAGTTCTTAGAATAGTCTTCTTTATTGATTTGTTTGTTTCTGGCAATTGCAAATGCGCCCTTAGGAATATCTTCTGTCACTGTAGAACCAGCTGCTATAAAGACATTATCTTCTACTTTGATAGGAGCTATCAAATTCACATTACATCCAACAAAAACATCATCACCAATCACTGTTTGGTGTTTCTTAACTCCATCATAATTGACTGTAACAGACCCACAACCAAAATTAACATTACTTCCGATGGTTGCATCACCTAAGTAAATCAGATGTGCTGCTTT
Organism: uncultured Mariniplasma sp.; assembly: GCA_964368345.1. Classification (GTDB taxonomy): domain Bacteria; phylum Bacillota_I; class Bacilli_A; order Acholeplasmatales; family Acholeplasmataceae; genus Peloplasma. Next base: position 369 of record CAYJBI010000114.1, read on the forward strand.
TGTATTTTCTCCTGTTGTTGATTTTTTCACTTCAACAAAATTACCAATACGGTTATGTGCTCCAATGACTGCATGACTTCTTAAATGAGCAAATGGTCCAACGGTAGTGTCGTGTCCTACTTCAGATTCTAATACGATACTATGTCTTATTTCAGCACGTTCATGAATAATAGAATCGACAACTTCTGAATTGGGACCAATGATTGCTCCTTTTTTAATGACAGTATTACCTGTGATTGTCGTATTTGGATAAATCCATACACCTTCTTCAATTATCACATTATGACCGATTGTAATCGTTTCAGGATTAATCATCGAAACACCAGCAAGCATATGCCCTTTATTAATTGAATCGCGTAAGTACTTTTCAGCTACTGCAATTCCATAAAGATCATTAATTCCCATCGTTACCATAGGATTACGCACAATAAAAGTATTCACCTTATGATTTTGGTGCATTAAATTAACAATATCTGTTAAATAATATTCACCCTTCCGTGCATTTCTTTGTATCTTTCTGACATTTTCAAATAAGAGTTTATTATTGACGATATAAACAGATGAGTTGACTTCTTTGATTAATTTTTGAGTCTCATTACAGTCGTTTTCTTCAACAACACCTGTAACAATCCCATATTCATCACGCACAATTCTTCCATATCCCTTAGGATATTCCATCATCATCGTAACAACAGTTAAATCATTCCCCATCTCTTCATGTGCTCTAATAAGTTTATCCATTAAAGGATATTCCATTAAGGGCATGTCACCTGGAAGTATAAATGTCGTTCCTTCTTTATCTGCTAGCACATCAGATGCGCATAAAACTGCGTGACCTGTTCCAAGTTGTTCTTCTTGAAAAGCATAACTAACATGATCACCTAAAATATCTTGAATGACTTCTTTTTTATGACCAACAATTGCAACTATTTCATCAATTGATGATTTTTCGATATTTTCAACAATATAAGAAATCATAGGTTTTTTCAAAATAGGGAATGCAACTTTTGGTAATTCCGTACGCATACGTGTTCCTTTACCTGCTGCTAAAATCAATGCATATTTTTTCATAGTTTTTTTGCCTCCTCATGGATTGAATCTACTAAATAAGTTGTCATATCATTCACAAGACTTTCATCTTCATGACTAATTGTAATACGAATTAAACTTTCTGTACCTGATGGTCTTACTAAAAGTAATGAATTTTCTCCAAGTCTTTGTTTCACTTCTTCAATAACTTCTATGATAGGACCCCTCTTTAGAATAGTCTTATCAATGCCTTTTATATTGGTAAGTTTAAGTGGAAACATCCATACATCTTTAATAAGTTCATGTAGTGAGATTTTCATCTCTTCTAATATTTTTAATAAATAAATAGCAACTAATAAACCATCCCCCGTATGAAGTAAATGGGTTAAGATAATATGTCCTGATGACTCTCCACCAATCGTGTAATTATTGGTATAAAGTTCGTGAAAAACATATTTATCTCCTACATCGGTTAGCACATAATCAATATGATGTTCTTTAAGTGCTTTTAAAATACCGGGATTACTCATCTTAGTTAAAACTACTCTATTCTTGTTTAAAAGGTTTTTATCTTTCAAATACCTAGAAATCATATAGATGATTAAATCGCCGTCATAAACCCTTAAATCACCATCTATGAGAATGATACGATCTCCGTCTCCATCAAAACTAAATGCAATATCTAATTTTTTATCTTTAACGAGTTGAAGAATACTTTCTAAATGTGTTGACCCACAGTTTAGATTAATATTGGTCCCATTGGGTTTATTTGCTATTTGAATTGATTGAGGATTGATGCGATCAAAAATCTCACGAGCAATCATATAATTGGCTCCATTTGCAGAATCAAAACCTATATTTAAAGAAAGTGGTTTTAAATCAAGTTTTTCATAGATTTTTAAATATTTATTTTTTATATCATCAGAAATTTCTAAAGAACCAAAGGATTGATATGATAAAACGCCATAATCAATAAAATCTTCTAAAAGAGATTCAATATCTTCAGTCGTTTTATAACCGTGATGAAAGACTTTAATACCATTATCCATAAATGGATTATGTGATGCAGTAATCATAATACCAATGATTTGATGTAATTTTGAATAATGAGCTATCATTGGTGTTGAAACAACGTTTGCAAACTTGATATTAACTCCAAGTGCCATTAATCCATTTGCTATGCTGTAACCTAACATCGGTGAAGAAAGTCTAGTATCCATACCAATAACAACTGTTTTAGGTTTTAAAACATGACCAATCGCTTGTCCAACACGAAAAGCTAATTCACTATTTAACTTTTCAAATGCGACACCACGAATACCATCCGTACCAAAATATTTACCCATAAAAACTCCTATTCAACCGTGACACTTTTTGCAAGGTTACGTGGTTTATCAATATCATATGCTCTTTCAAGTGCAGCGTAATATGCGATTAACTGCGTGGGGACAACCATAATGAGTGGTGTTAAAAAAGGATGAACATCCTCTAACACAACTTCATCACCTTCTATTTTACAGGAAGATGTCACAATTTTAAATGTCTTTGCCCCTCTTGCTTGAACTTCTTTTAAATTTGAACGTGTATTAGGGCTAATTTTAGCATCAGAGATAAGCGCAATAACAGGTGTGCCATCTTCAATTAAAGCAATGGTCCCATGTTTTAACTCACCTGCTGCAAACCCTTCAGTTTGAATATAAGAGATTTCTTTAAGTTTGAGTGCAGCCTCTAAACTCACTAAATAATCAAAGCCTCGTCCAATAAAGAAAGCATTCCTTCTTGTGAGATAATATCTTACTAAATCTCTAATCTTTTCATTATCAAGAAAATGTTCAATAGCATGACTGACATTTGATAACTCGTGATGTAAATCAAATGATTTTTGTGATAACTCATACGCTAATATACTTAAAACTGCAACTTGAGCAACATATGCTTTTGTTGATGCTACTGCAATTTCAGGTCCAGCAAATAATTCTAAAAAGAATGTTGCTTCTCTAGCAAGTGTTGATGTAGGGACATTCGTAATCGTTAGCGTTTTAAAGTTTTTTTCATTTAAGTCAACTAGACATGCTCTTAAATCTGCAGTTTCACCCGATTGTGTCACTAAAATGAAAAACGGGTTTATTGATAGTAAAGGTTTTTGATATGCAAATTCAGACGCTATATGTACCTCAACAGGAATCGAACACATTTTTTCAAATAACTGTTTACCAATAAGTCCTGCGTGCATAGATGTTCCAGCTGCTAAAATATAAATACGATCAGATTGTTTGATTGTTTTAAGTATTTCTGGATGAATAAGAACTTCATTCTTATGATAATACTCTGTCAAAATTCGACGTATCACCGAAGGTTGTTCATGAATTTCTTTTAACATATAGTGAGCGTAGTCACCTTTTGTTGTGTCACTATCATCAAGTTCAATCTTTTTTAAATGAAGATCAAGTACTTGATGATCGAGATTAAATAAACGTACATCCGTAGGTCTTGCGACTAAGAATGTTTTATCGTCTAATGCATGATATTCGTCACTGTAACCAACTAACGCCATTAAATCTGATGCAATCGTTACACCTGAACTGCTAACGCCTAAGATCAGTGGACTTTTATATTTTGCTGCATATATTTTTTCTGGGTCATTTGCATCTAATACGAGAAGAGCATAAGAACCGTGAAGAAGTTTTAGCGTTGTTGTAATCGCATTTTCAACATGTAAGGTTTGAGAAAATGTTTCAATCAGTTGCGCAATGACTTCTGTATCTGTCTCACTTTGAAATACATGATTTTTTAGATATTGATCTTTTAACTCTTGATAATTTTCGATAACCCCATTATGAACAACAATAAAACGTCTCGTTTGAGAGTAATGAGGATGAGAGTTTTCTTTATTAACTTTCCCATGAGTTGCCCATCTTGTATGGCCAATACCAACATTTGAATAAAGAGCATTTTTCGTTGATTCAACGAGTTTTGATACACGACCTTCATCCTTATAAACATCAAAAATTTGATAACGTTGATTAAATAAACTTAAACCTGCAGAGTCGTATCCACGATATTCAAGTCTTGTTAAACCGCTGAGTACAACATCTCTAGCATTTTTTTGACCGATAAATCCAACAATTCCACACATAAGATTAAATCCTCCAATTGCTTAATACGATTATATCATGTAAATCACTCAAAAGATGACTGTTTTTTTCACGATACGAAAATTTTTTTCATCTCTTTTTTATAGTTCTTAAAGACTTTAGTCTATAAAATTATAAAAAATAGGTGATTAGCATCACCCTTTACTAAAC
>CAYJBI010000115.1:0-4641 GCA_964368345.1 uncultured Mariniplasma sp.
CGATAGGAGTGTGGATTATGGGATATCGAAGCGTCAAATACGGCAAAAAGGCAGAGCGCAGAAATTATTCAAAAATGCGTTATGACATTGATTTGCCAGACCTCATCGAAATACAAACCAAATCATTTAAGTGGTTTATCGATGAAGGCATTAGAGAACTGATGATTGATATTTCGCCGATTGAAGGACATAACGGTGATTTGAAACTGTATTTTGAAGAACATTTTTTATCAGAACCAAAATACGACATTCAGGAATCTAAATTAAGAGATGTCAATTACGCTAAACAGCTCTCAGCCAGAGTGAAACTTGAAAATGCTGTGACTGGCGAAGTTCGTGAAAACATCGTGCTAATGTGTGAAATTCCCTACATGACACCGTCGGGGACTTTTGTGATTAACGGGGCTGAACGCGTCGTTGTTTCACAGATTATTCGTTCCGCAGGTGCTTATTTTACCAGTGAACTTGATAAGAAACTTAACATGGTGAAATATATGGCTCAGGTAATTCCAACACGTGGTGCTTGGATTGAGTACGAACTAGGTTCAAAAAATATTCTATACGCTAAATTAGATCGTTCTAAAAAAGTTCCAATGACGACAATGATGCGTGCTTTAGGTTTAGGTAAGAAAAAAGATATCATGGAAGTTTTTGGTAAATCTATTTATCTAGAAGCTACCTTTGAAAAAGATGAAACAAAAAACAGCGATGAAGCTATCGTTGATTTATACTCTAAGCTCAGACAAGGTGAAAAAGTACCTGCAGATGCTGCAAGAGAGTTTATTAGAATGCGTTTATTTGAAAGAAGACGTTATGATTTAGCATCTGTTGGACGTTATAAGTTTAACAAGAAACTTGACGTTTTAAATCGTATTCTTGGCCAATATACAGCAACAGATATTATTAATCCAGTTACTGGTGAAGTCATTGTTCCTGAAAAGACAAAAATTACACGTGACATTATTAACGTGCTAAAGGAAAATCGTCATGCACTTCGTAGAGAAATTATTTCTAAGGAAGAATCATTACAAAATGAAACTCCTGATGAAATCTTAGCAGTTCGTTTGCCTGATGGTGGTGAAGCTTTATATACAAAGGAAAATATTATTAACTTGAGAACAGGTGAAATTTTAGTATCTAAGAATACTGAAGTTACTGAAGAAGTTATCGCAATCTTAAGAAGAACACGTCAATCTTTAGATGAAAAAGTGATTAAATATTTCCTATCAGGTGACATCTATCAACGTGATAGAGAACGCGAAGGCGTTATCGTTGAAATGATTGAAGTCACTGTTAAAGATAAAGAGTCAGAAAAAATTATTCCAGTTAAAGTTATTGGTAACGATCAAAGAGAAAATAAAGAATATATTACATTGTCCGACATCGTTGCTTCAATGAGCTATTACTTAAATCTTTATGATGGTTTAGGACAAATTGACGATATTGACCATCTAGGTAATCGTCGATTAAGACTTATTGGTGAACTTTTAAAGAATCAATTTAGAATTGGTTTAGCAAGAGCAGAAAAGAATATTAAAGACAAGATGTCAACTACAACATTTGCTGATGCAGCACCTTCAAATATTATTAATATGACACCACTTGCTGGTGCAATTAAGACTTTCTTCGGAAGTTCACAGTTATCACAATTCATGGATCAAATTAATCCACTTGCTGAATTAACTCAAAAACGTAGAGTATCAGCGCTTGGTACAGGTGGTCTTGCAAGAGATCGTGCTGGCGTTGAAGTACGTGACGTACATAACTCGCACTATGGTCGTATTTGTCCAATTGAAACTCCTGAAGGACCTTCAATTGGTTTGATTTCTTCACTTGCAACTTATGGTAAAGTTGATCAATACGGCTTTATTCAAACGCCTTACTTAGCAGTCAATAAGATTAATGGTAAGCGTATTGTATCGAGTGAATCGCGTTATTTAACTGCAGATGAAGAATACGATGAAGTTATTGCTTCTGCAGCAACTGAACTTGCCGAATCAGGTGAAATTATTGCTGAAAAAGTCATTGGGCGTTTCCGTGGTGAAACATCAATGTTTGACCCTGAAGAAATCACGTTTATGGACGTATCTCCAAAACAAATTGTTTCGGTTGCGACATCAACGATTCCATTCCTTGAACATGACGATGCTTCTCGTGCACTTATGGGTGCGAACATGCAACGCCAGGCTGTACCACTACTTAAACCGGATTCACCGATTGTTGGTACAGGAATTGAATATCGTGCAGCTAAAGACTCAGGTGCTGTGATTGTTTCTGGTGTATCAGGATATGTGACATTTGCAGATGCAAATAAAATCATTATTACTGCACAACCAGAAAATAGTTTATATGTAGGAAATAATGTTTTATATGATGCTCAAAAGCCATTTACATATGAAATTGCGAAAACATTAAAGGACTATGGTATGGGTCAAAGCGAAACGTATGATCTCATTCGTTTCTTTAGATCAAACCAAGATACCTGCATTCTACAACGTCCACTTGTTAAAATGGGTGAATACGTTGATAAAGGTGATGTTTTAGCTGATGGTCCATCAACAGATAAAGGCGAACTTGCTTTAGGTAGAAACGTTACAGTTGCGTTTATGACCTGGGAAGGTTATAACTATGAAGATGCGATTATCCTTTCAGAAGATTTAGTTAAACAAGACGTTTATACTTCCGTTCATATCGATGAATATGAAATTGAAACTCGTGAACTTAAGACTGGTTCAGGAAGAGAAGAAATTACACGGGAAGTACCTAATGCTGGTCAAGAGACACTTAAAAATCTTGATGAACGCGGAATTATCATTCCTGGTTCAGAAGTTAAAGAAAATGATATTCTTGTTGGTAAAATTACACCTAAAGGTGTATTTGAACCAAGTCCATCCGAAAAATTGATTCATGCAGTCATCGGTGAAAAATCAAGAGAATATCGTGATTCATCACTCCGTGTTCCACATGGCGGTGGTGGTATCGTACAATCAATTCAATATTTTTCAAAGAAGAATGGGGACCAATTACCTAGTGGAGTCAATGAAGTTATTAGAGTCTATGTCGCTAAGAAACGTAAGATTTCTGAAGGTGACAAGATGGCTGGACGTCATGGTAACAAGGGTGTTATCTCCAAAATTCTACCTAGAGAAGATATGCCATACATGGCTGATGGTACACCGGTTGACATTATGTTAAACCCACTTGGGGTTCCATCACGTATGAATATTGGACAGATTCTAGAAATTCATTTAGGATTAGCTGCTAAGAAGCTTAATGTTAAAGTCGCTACACCTGTCTTTGATGGTGTATCTGATGATGATTTAAAGAGCATTCTTGCTGAAGCTGGCATTGATCCAGATGGAAAAACAGTTTTATACGATGGTCGTACAGGACAACCTTATGAAAACAGAATTTCAGTTGGTGTCATGTATATGATTAAGTTATCACACATGGTTGATGATAAACTTCATGCACGTTCAGTTGGTCCATACACACTTGTTACTCAACAACCTATGGGTGGTAAAGCACAAAATGGTGGACAACGTTTTGGTGAAATGGAAGTTTGGGCACTTTATGCTTATGGTGCAGCACATACCTTACAGGAAATGTTGACCGTTAAGTCAGATGATATGCTTGGTAGAAACAAAGTTTATAGTGCAATTACACATGATAAACCTATTCCACCTGCTTCAATTCCAGAATCATTCCGCGTTTTAACAAGAGAACTCCAAGCACTTGGTCTTTATGTTGAATTAATTGACGCAAATACCGGTGAAAATGAAGCTCAGAAATCACTCGTTGATAATAGTCCTAGCAAGTTCAAAGGAGGGTTCCGTTAATGGCTAAAGAAAAATTAACCCTACATGTCGAATCTTTGAAATTATCAGAAGAAGCATTAAAGGCACTGAAACTTTCTGGTATTGACCAGTTAGAAGACTTTAATACCTTCAATCTTAAAGAGTTGAACATGCTTCTCGGACAAAGCTTTGAAGAAATTAAAACAATTCTTCGCCGTTATCAGTTACCTAGAAACCTAGATAACTTAAACTTAAGCGATGAAGTTGTTTCGATTTTAAGAAATGCTAACATCCAAGATTTAAAAGAATTTTTAGATTTTGATCGTCATACGTTATATCATCTTTTCGAAGATGATGCCATCTTACGTCAAGAAGTCAATTTAATCTTAGAACTTTATGGCTTTGATGCTTTAAAAGAACATGCACATGAAGTTATTGAAGATGAAGTTGTTCTTGTTGAAGAAGAAACTGAAGAAATTGATCTCGATGAACGTATTCATCGTCATATTCAACCTATTAGAAAAGGTTATGGTTCAAGAACCTTCAGTCATTTAAAAATTCGTTTAGCATCACCTGATGAAATCAGACAGTGGTCTTATGGCGAAGTAAAAACACATGAAACAATTAACTATCGTACTTCAAAACCTGAAGAGGGTGGTTTGTTCTGTGAACGTATTTTCGGTCCAACACGTGATTATCAGTGTGCATGCGGTAAAAAACAATCAGGAAATAAAGGTCAAATCTGTCAGAAATGTGGTATCGAAATTACTGAATCTAAGGTAAGAAGAGAACGCATGGGACATATTGAGTTAGAAGCTCCTGTTGTTCATACATGGTATTTAAA
>CAYJBI010000116.1:0-4521 GCA_964368345.1 uncultured Mariniplasma sp.
CCAATAACGGTATATATATCTATCCTTTTATATTTAATATTCTATTTTTCAATTTTTTCGAAAAGCTCATAAAGTTGCTGGTTAAGCCTTAGTATCACTTCTTTATCAACTTTCAAGACTCTTCTATCATAGGTGAGAAAACCATTAACCTCATCTTCCACATCGCTTACTTGTGTATAAACAAGAACTGATAATCCCGAATATATCTGAGGCATTATTTTTTTCTCATAAAGATTAATTAATGCTTCTTCTAATTTTTCTTTTGTTTGAAACGTCTTGTATCCGAACAGTTTGTCATCGTTATAACGATGTCCTGAAACTGGCAAACTATAACCACCAAATTCGGTTAAAGCTGCAACTCTCTTCTTAGCTAATCTTCGATAAAATTTTATCTTTTGATAATACATATGTCTACTATAAAAATCTCCGACACCTTGATCTGACCACCCACTCGCATGATCAATAAGTCTTTGATCATCTAAATCACTCACTCTTTTTGTGATTTTTTTTGTTTCAAATTGTCCCCAAGCCTCATTAAAGGGAACCCAAACGCATAACGATGTCACATTTTTTAAATAATCTAGCATGATGTCCAAATCTTTTCTATAAAGGTTTTTTCCTTCATTATGTGTTTTTCCAAATACTTTTTTAAAACGATCATTTAAATGAATGTGTAGAAGTGATAACACATGATGAAAAACAACATTCTTGAATTCAGACCCACTCATCATATCTTGCCATACGAGCATACCTAATCGATCACAATGGTAATACCATCTTAATGGTTCTATCTTAATATGCTTTCTTAACATATTAAAACCTAGTGATTTCATAGATAATATATCATCCACCATGGCTTGATCACTTGGTGGCGTAAGAAGTCCATCACTGTAATAACCCTGATCTAAAACCCCTGATTGAAAATAGGGTTTATGATTAAGATAAAATCTCATCACCCCATTTTTGTCTTTTTTTCTTTCGAAATGTCTCATACCAACATATGTCTTTATTTGATCTTCGCCATGTATAATCTCAAGATTATATAGATATGGATTTTCTGGAGTCCAAGGAATAAAGTTAGGAATTGAAATCACTGATTGAGGTGTGCTAGATTCAAAAGTGTTGATTAAATGTTCTTCTTTTGAGTAAACATTTACCTTATACGATTTAAACTGATTCGCTTGAACTTCAATCGAAAAAGCACTTTCATCATATAAAGGTTTGATTTTTATATCTTTAATATAGTCTTTATTAACCGATTCAATCCAAACCGTTTGCCAAATACCTGATTGAGGCGTATAAAAAATACCTTCATGTTTAAGTCGTTGTTTTCCTGTTAAATGATAAGAAGTATCAGATAAATCTGAAACAATAAGTTTTATGGTTATTTTCAAGTCATGATTGATATAGGGGGAAATATCTACACTAAATGGAACATAACCACCCACGTGTGTAAGAACGTACTTATCATCAATATAGAGATCACACGTTTGATCAACTGCTCCAAAATGTAAAATCGTTATATCCTTAACAAAATCTTTATTAAAGATCACTTCTTTTTTATAATGTGCAAACATTGAAGGTTCTAAAACCTCATTTATACCTGAAAGAACTGATTCTGGTGAAAATGGAACAAGAATCTTTTTATCATAAAGATGACATGTTTTATCATTTGAAATCGCAAAATCCCAGTATCCATTAAGATTTAAATAAGATGATCTTCTAAGCTGAGGTCTAGGGTATTCTTGTAGAACATGATTTGATTGTATTTGTTCGCCATACTTTGTTAATAAATGATTCATTTTTACCACCTATTTCTCACTTTTTCTGCAAAACCAAAGAGTTCAGAAACGACGATTTTTTCGTTGTTAATCATAATTTCACCTTTAAATAAACCAAAGACTTGATGCGCATTTTGTCCAAGAATAATGTAGTTGATTTTCGTTTGATTATCATAAATTGGTTCAAAGATAAGATGAACTGTTTGATTTTGATTATAGATTTTCCAAGGACTTATAAAGTCCTCTGGGATATCAAATTTTATATCATCTATCTTATATCCAACCCCTTGATAATAGATCATATTTTCAGTTGCTTTTGATGTATCACCAAAACCATAACCGAAATTAAAACCTACTAAATGATGATCTTTTGTTTTTCCAGATGCAGAGCTCCAATACCATGTATTATCATATGGCCATACACCCCTACCCCAGTCAAGGACGGCATACTGATCATCTAAACTATATTTTTTATCTTTCTTGGTAAAATAACCAGTTGCTTTTAAATGATTAAATTTTTCATTAAAATAGAAACACTTTTTCTTTTTATAAAAAGGTAATAAAATCGACATAAAATCTTTGTTTTGATGAGATAAATGAATATCTATGAATAAGTCATCTTGTTTATTAAATCCGTTCGTCGAGCCTTTTATATGAATTTCGTTATGCGAGTAATCAAAGGCTAAGTCGATATGTTGATCTCGATAACTTATATATCCAAGTAAACTCTTAACAGGCATTATTATTTTTCGCTTATGTTTAAATATGAACTTAGAATAATCATATTTTTTCGATGCAATAAAATCAAAAACTTGTATCCCACAAACTGCCATATATCCATTATGTGCAAGCGTTAATGATATTGCATAATCTTTATTTCCAACTAAATAATAATCCCAAGATTTAAACTTGAGTTTTGATGACTTCATCTTATCTTTGTTTAGAAGAAACATGGTTTTTGTACTATAGCCCGCTTCTTTTAAATTCCCTTTGTCATCAAATATATGTGTTGGTTCTTTAATTTCATGTTGCATCTGAAAAATTCCCTTTTTTAAGATATTTTAAAACAAATGCTATAGGAATAAATGCAAATAAACCTACAATAGCACCTGCAAGATAGATACCAGGAATTGGAACTGATTGTAAAACGCCAAACTCATCAATATAAGTTGATGCACTTCTTGAGATGACTGTTGAACCAATAAATGGTCCTATAATCATTGGAACCATAATAAAGAAAACCATTTTTATTCCAGAAAAAACACCGACATGAGTTTTGGGCACTAAATCCCTTCCTAAAGCGTTTAATATTACCATTGAAATTAGATAAGACCCCATCATTAAAATCCCCGATAACAATGTCAAAACGAACGTAAGTGATAAATTATCTTTAATCGTTATACCTAATGTAAACATGAGTGTCATACCCACAATATATCCAATAACAGAGGGAATAAGAAATTTCTTTTTCCCATAATGATCAACAAATCTACCACCGATAATACTGACTAAAGAAGATAATAATAAAACACCACCAAGTAATAGAACATAATCTGTTAAACCAATATAAAATTCAAAGTAGATTATAAAATATGGTAGAAAGACTTGTTGAGCTGTACCTAAGAGTGAAATAGAAATAAAAATAATGTATAACATGTAGTGTTTTTTCACAGTTGAAGGTTTAAACCCATAAATTAAATCTTTAAAATAATGACTATCTTTCTTAGGTATTGTATTATCTTTAATTAGGAACAATCCAAAAACGCCAGAAATGAATACAATAACTCCTACGATTAAAAAGAATTCTTTCCATAAAGCTTGTTTTGTAAAACCATCTAGAATACCAAAGACAACGAGCATACCTAATAAAGGCATGGTTGCTATCAACCCTTCTGCTTTACCGCGATTACTTGGACTTGTAACATCTGTTACCCATGCTTGGAAAGATGCGTCATTTGCTGTTGATCCGATGAATGTCATAATACAATCGAGAAGAATGATAAACCCTATGGTTATTGCAATGATATTGCCATTTGGAAAAAGAGTTTGAACGTTATCTTTTGTAATAAAACCAAAGCCAACAATTGATAATCCCCAAATCATATAACCAATTGTCATGAAAACTTTTCGTTTCCCCAGTTTATCAGATAATGCTCCCATAGTTAAGGTTGCAATAGTTGCAACAATTGCACTAAAAGCAACCATTAAAGCAATAGCATTAGAATCATATGTTACTGTTTTATAAATATAAACATTTAAATACATATTTTCTATGGTCCATGCCATCTGTCCGATAAGACCATAAATGATAAAAACAAACCAAATACGCTTTGATAATGAGTTTTTTTCTGCCATCATATTCATTATTCCTTTCAGGTTCTATTAATCTAAGTATAGCATAAATAAAGATGTTTATAGAGCGTTAATCGTAAGTGAATAGATCGAAAATTCAATATTCTTTTATAAGATATGACGTTTTCTTTATTTAGAATTAAGAAAAAAGGCATGTTAGAATCCACATGCCTATCTATTTTTGTTCTTACCGTCAATCAATAAACAAATCAATAATCGAGTCACGTTCAATAAGTTTCGTTTGAATCAGTACTTTATGATACTTCTTTTCTCTATTGTTCATCTTTTTAATGATAATTTTTGAAGTAATGTCAATCATATCATCAACATCAACACCAATGGTTGTTAGTTTGGGATTCGATTTTTGTGAATACACGGTGTTATCAAA
>CAYJBI010000117.1:0-4399 GCA_964368345.1 uncultured Mariniplasma sp.
AGTTTCCGTAATCACAATCATATGTTCATAATGAGCAGATGGTTTGCGATCAACTGTCACTGTTGTCCAATTATCAGACAAAACTTTTACGCGCTTGGTACCTAAGTTAACCATAGGTTCCACGCAAAATGTCATTCCCGGTTTAAGTACCGGGCCTTGATTTGGCTTCCCAAAATTAGGAACATAAGGATCTTCATGAAGTTCTCTTCCGATACCATGACCGGTGAATTCTTCAACGATTCCGTAGCCAAAAGGTTTGACGTAAGACTCAATTGCATGTGAGATATCAGAAACGTGGTTTCCTGGTTTTGCTTGTTCTAGCCCAACATAAAGACTTTTTTCTGTAATATCAAGTAACTTTTCAATTTCAGAACTAATTTTCCCTACTGGGTAAGTAGTTGCAGAATCAGCGTGATATCCTTTGTAATTAACGCCAAAATCTAAGGTAATAATGTCTCCTTCTTTTAAAACATGCTTATTTGAAGGAATACCGTGAACAACAACTTCGTTAATGGAAGTACAGATGGATCCTGGAAAGCCATGATATCCCTTAAATGATGGAGTAGCTCCCAGATTTTTGATAAATTCTTCGGCGAGCGCATCGAGTTGAAGCGTACTTATCCCAGGCTTGATATGTTTTTCAAGCATTTTTCTAGTTAAATCTAAGATGCGACCAGCTTCGCGCATCAACTCAATTTCGCGTTGTGACTTGATTAGAATCAATTCATCTCACCTAATACTTTCTTAATGGTTGAATCGGTATATTCGATGGATCTTGTTCCATCAATTTCTACAATCGATCCTTTGTTTTTATAATAACCGATAACTGGAGCTGTCTGTTCATTGTAAACTCTAAGTCTTCTTTGAACTGTATCTTCCATATCATCAGCACGTTGAATCAGCTTACCACTATCAAGATCACAAATACCTTCAACTTGAGGTTTCTTGTTTTCTATATGATAAACTGCGCCACATGTTTCACAAACTCTTCTACCTGCAATACGCTTAACGATAACTTCGTCTGGAGCTGCAATATTAATAACTGCATTAAGCTTCCATCCCATTTCATCAAGTAAAGCATCGAATGATTTTGCTTGTTCAATATTTCTAGGATAGCCATCGAATAAAAATCCGTTTTTGCAATCCTTGTGCATCAATCTGTGACGGACAATCTCGTTCGTGATATCATCAGGAACAAGTTCGCCACGATCGATGTATTCCTTAGCAACTTTACCAACAGTAGTTTTGTCTTTATAGAGCTCTCGGAAAATATTTCCGGTAGATATGTGAGGAATATGAAAATGCTTGACCAATAACTCGGCCTCAGTGCCTTTGCCCACACCGGGAGGACCCATCAAAATGATGCGCATTGCCATAACCTCCGATTACTTGAAAATGCCGCTGTACTCTGTTTGACTTGCGTCTGTTTCAACTTGTTGTGTCGTTTCAATAGCAACCCCAACAATAATCAGTAAGCTTGTACCACCGAGTGTGATTGCACTTGCTTCAGCAGCAGTAAATCCAAAGACGATGGATGTTAATATCGGTAAAATAGCCAAGACTACAAGATAAACTGTACCGATCACAGTAATCTTAAATAAAAGTTTCGCAATAAAGTCTTTTGTTTCAATACCTGGACGAATACCTGGAATATATGCATTTGATTTTGTTAAGTTTTCTGAAATCTTCTCTGGGTTGATGGTAAGGAATGAATAGAAGAATGAGAATATAACAATTAAGATGACATAAAAGATAAATCCGATAGGTTCTTGATAATTAAAGATGCTATTGAGCCATCCGCCAACACCACGTGTTGTATCAGTTGCCGCAAAACCAATAATGGTTAAAGGAATTGATAAAATGGTTTGAGCAAAGATAACTGGAATAACACTTGCACTGTTAATCTTCATTGGAATATGAGAATCAGCTTTACCTTGACGGTTTGCATATTGAATTGGAATCTTACGTGTTGCAATGTGCATAAAGACAACACCAAGTAAAATACCAAAATAAAGTAAGATAATCAAAATGAAGAAGACAATGTGCCAACCATTGGTACCATTGGTAATATATTTACTCCAAAGGGTAGTCCACATGGAAGGTAAGCTTGTTACGATACCTGCAGTAATTAAAATTGATGTTCCGTTACCAATACCACGTTTTGTGATTTGATCAGCAAACCAAATGGTCAATGCTGTACCACCAGTCATCACGAGTGCCATATAAATATAGAATAAATAACGGAACTGTGAAACTGCGGATGCTTCTAATGATGGAACGAGTACGCTACCATTAACACTCATGCCAATAATAAGAGCGAATGCTTGAATAAATGCTAATACGATAGATGAATACCGTGTAATACGGTTAATTTTTTGTTTACCGGATTCACCTTGTTCACTCCATTCCTTAAAGGAAGGAACAACCATCTGTAACATTTGAACAGCAATTGAAGCTGTGATATAGGGAGAAATCCCTAAAGCAACGATTGAAAATCTTTCTAATGCTTGACCACTAAAGTTATTGAGAATCGCGATAAAACTACCACTTGTCTCCATGACTCTAATGATTGCAGCAGTGTCAAATAGAGGAACAGTAATATGACTTGCAATTCTAATGACTAACAGAATGAGCAATGTGAATGCTAATCGTAGCATCACCGTTTTGTTACTTAGAATTCTTTTTATTCGCAGCCACACTTTACATCACCTCGACAGTTCCACCAGCCGCTACGATTGCTGCTTCAGCAGCCTTCGAAAATACGTGTGCTTTAACGGTTAACTTCTTTTCTAAAGTTCCATTTCCAAGAACCTTTAATCCAGAGTTAAGCTTTTTTAAAACATTACGAGCGATTAATACTTCCGGTGTTATTACTTCACCATCATTGAACTTATTCAAATCAGATAAATTAACAACAGCGTATTCCTTGCGATTAACGTTGTTGAATCCACGCTTAGGAAGTCCTTGGAAGAAAGGAAGCTGTCCACCTTCAAAGCCTGGGCGAGGGCCGCCACCAGAGCGTGCGAGCTGACCTTTAGAACCTTTACCTGCAGTTTTGCCTGTACCGGATCCTGGACCTCTACCAACACGTTTACGGTTTTTACGAGCACCTTCTACGGGTCTTAATTCGTTTAACATGGGTCGTCCTCCTTACTCTACTTCTTTGACGTCAACCAAATGGCCGATAGTATGAACCATACCGTTAAGGGCTTCATTAGCCTCTTTTACCACAACTTGATTAACTTTTTTAAGTCCTAGTGCATGTGCTGTTTTAACTTGATTGGGTTTACGTCCAATCAAACTTCTCTTTAGTGTAATTTGTAGTTTCATTAGCTTAACTCCGATACATCGATGCCACGAAGTGCAGCAACTTTTTCAGGTGTTCTAAGTTCTTGTAAACCAGCAAATGTCGCACGTACCATGTTAATAGGTGTGCTTGAACCAAGAGATTTAGAGAGAATATCATTAATACCAGCAAGTTCGAATACAGCACGGACCGCACCACCAGCAATGATACCAGTACCTTCAGAAGCTGGTTTTAAGAATACTTTACCTGCTCCAAAATGTCCTGTGATCTCATGAGGGATTGATGTTCCTACAACAGGAACTTCAATTAAATTTGTTTTCGCTTGTTCAACGGCTTTTTTGATTGCATCAGGTACTTCTGCAGCTTTACCTGTTCCGAACCCAACTTGTCCTTGTTTGTTACCGATGACGACTAAGGCTGCGAAACGGAAACGACGACCACCCTTAACAACTTTGGTGACGCGGTTAATGGCAACAACACGTTCTTCGAACTGGTTGTCGGTTTGTTCGTCTTGCATAAATCTTTCTTTTGCCATGTTCGTTCTCCTCCTTAGAATTGCAGACCAGCTTCACGAGCAGCTTCAGCAAGTGCCTTAATACGTCCGTGGTATAAGTAACCACTTCTGTCGAAGACAACTGAAGATAACCCTTTAGCTAGTGCTTTTTCAGCAATTGATTTTCCTACTGCCTTAGCTGTTTCAATATTTGAATGCTTTAGGCCAAGTTCTTGAGAGCGTACGCTAACTAATGTTTCTTGCTTAACATCATCGATAAGCTGAACATAGATGGCTGAATTAGAACGATAGATTGATAATCTTGGACGTTCTGCGCTACCTTGAACAATTTTGCGGATACGAAGATGACGTTTTTGTCTTGTTACATTACCTGAAGTTTTTTTAATCATTTTAGCATCCTCCCTTACTTAGCAGTTTTTCCGGCTTTTCTAGCAACGAACTCATCCACATAACGAATACCTTTTCCAAGGTAAGGTTCTGGTTTACGAACGCTTCTAATCTTAGCCGCAAATTCACCAACGAGTTGCTTATCAGCACCTTCGATGATAATATCTGTATTCTTTGGAATGGTGACAGTG
>CAYJBI010000118.1:0-4384 GCA_964368345.1 uncultured Mariniplasma sp.
ATCGTATTTGGGGAGAACTCGGACGATTAAAAGCTTATAAAAGAGAAAATCCTAATTTGATTTTAGGACTTGCAGGTTGTATGACCCAAGAAGAAAATGTTGTTGAACGTGTATTGAAAAAATATCAACACGTTGACATTGTTTTTGGCACACATAACATCCATTTACTTCCTGAATACATAAAAACAGCGATGTTTTCTAAAGAACGTGTTGTTGAAGTGTTTTCAAAAGAGGGTGAGATTGTTGAGAATCTTCCTAAAGTAAGACAACATCACTTTAAAGCATGGGTAAACATCATGTTTGGTTGTGATGAATTTTGTACATATTGTATCGTTCCTTATACAAGAGGAAAAGAACGCTCAAGATCAAAAGAAGAGATCATTTTAGAGGTCAAAGAACTTGTTGAACAAGGATATAAGGAAGTAACACTTCTTGGACAAAATGTGAATGCTTATGGAAAAGATATTAAAACAAATGATTATACTTTTGGTGACTTATTAAGAGATTTAAATGCTACGGGTATCGAAAGAATCCGTTTTACAACCTCACATCCTCATGATTTAGATAAAAAAACAATGGAAGCTATGAGAGATTGCAAACATGTAATGCCATTTTTTCATCTACCAGTTCAATCAGGATCAAATAAAGTTTTAAAGAAAATGAATCGTCATTACACAAAAGAAACATACTTGAAGACATTAAATGATCTGAAAGAAACGGTGCCTGGTATAAGTGTAACAACCGATATTATTGTAGGTTTTCCAGGTGAAACAGAAGAAGATTTCATGGAAACAATGGATCTTGTTGATCAGGCTCAGTTTGAAGGAGCATATACCTTCGTTTTTTCTAAACGTGAAGGTACTCCAGCCGCAACCTATGAAGACAATACACCAGATGAAGTTAAAAAACAGCGTCTCTACATGTTGAATGAAAAAATAAATGATGGATACTTAAAGGGTAACCAACGTTTTATTGGTAAAACTGTAAAGGTATTAGTTGATGGTGTTTCAAAGTATGATGATACAGTTTTAGCTGGATACTCAGAAAATAATAAACTTGTCAACTTTAAAGGCGATTCAAAATGGATTGGTCATATGGTAGATGTTGAAATTACAGTAGCTAAAACATGGTTTCTATTAGGTGAATTAAAATGAGTGAGAAAGAAAAACTCATTGAATTGATTAGAAATAATCCTGAGATTAAACGCTATAAAAAGATTGAATCTTATATCAATAGCCATAACGATTTAAAGGAAAAATTCAATCAATTAAAGCTTGTTCAAAAACAGCTTGTTAATGCGAAACATATTGGAAAAAAAGAAGCAATCGCATCCTTTCAGGAACAATATGATGCGATTTATCAATCGATTGAAGAGTATCCTTTAATGTCCGATTATTTGGCTTTGCAAAGCGACATCAATGAAATGCTTCAATCTGTTGTACAAATCCTTGAAGAAGGACTTGAAAAAGATTTTGAAAAATGATAGCCCTTCATGGGCTGTTTTCTTTGAAAAGACTTAAAAAAACTTGTAAAAATCATGTTTTCATTGTATGATGAAATAAAGAAGTATGATGGAGGTTCGTATATGCCAAGACTAACAAGAGACAGTGTTGTACTCGTAGGAACGAAGGAATTAAAAATCGAAGATATCCTTAAAACAATCATCTACTTACCTGCAAATCAAGTCAATTCTTTTTTTACAGAGATTGGATTAACTATACCAAGAGAAATTAGAATGTTTGTTCTTCGAGAAAATTTAAGAGAGAAAGTCATTGAAACAAGAAAGTCAAGATTGACACTTGCTGATGAACTTAATTACAGGCTATCTTGGTTTACTGAGTTTACGGAAACTCAGCTTGAAAACCTTTTAGTCTTTTTCGATGACCCATCACTAGATAAGGCATTCCTTGAAGATTTTTGGACAGATCTTATCTCATATATGGTTGAAAAAGGAGTACCAGCAAAAGATCTTAAAAAAGTAGTTGATATGTCAATTGCTCATGTAAGAGCAGTTGGACTTGAACTACCACAAATGAAAACATATAACCGTGAAATCAAAAACTTATTTTTTGATTCTATGGGTAGAATTGACGGTTTATCTCCTAAGAAATTTAGACCAGTACTCTACAAGAGTTCAACATTGACTGAAGTCAGAGATTTAGGAAGTAAGTATGATGTTGATGTTCCTAGACGTTTGAAGAAAACCGAACTTGCCGATATTATCGTTCGTGAATTAAAAGATAGAGGTCAGTATACAGAAGAATTAGAAAATCAAATTCGCTTGATGTCTGTTATCGTTATGCAAAGATTTGCTATTGACCATGATATTAAAGCATCAACCGAACTTAAAAAAGAAGAAATCATTGAATATATCTTAGCAAACGCTAAAGAAACTAAAGAATCCTACTTTATTCCAGACTCTCCTCAAGTCTATGAACTTGAAGTTGAAGAAGTTCAAAAACATGATGAAGAGCCAGTTAAAGAAGAACCAGTTAAAGAAGAAGTAATTGAAGAACCTAAGGTTATAGAAGAAGTAAGTGAAGACATTATCGAAGAAGAACCTAAGGTTATAGAAGAAGTAACAGTTGTTGAAGAAAAAGTTGAAGAAGAAGTTTTTGTAGAAGAAAGAAAAGAAGTTCAATATGTTCAGTCTTCGGTTGATTTATCTGATCTTGTCAATGAAATCAGATTACTTCGTCAATCTGTTGAACATATTTATCAACAAACAGGTATCAAACCTGTTTTAGAAGAAGAAATGGTCGAAGAGAAAGAATCTGTTGATGCAAATCAACCACTCATCATCAATACCGCAGAATTTTATGGTGAACCCAAGTCTTTAAAGAAGATTGTTAAGAGAGATGAAGTCGATGAACGAGAAAAATTCATTGAAGCTGAGAAACAATCATCATCTATTGGTGAAAATGATGCAGTTACTGATAAAGCACCCGCAGAGCTTCGCTTGATTAAAAAAGCAGGAGTGGGTCTTGGAAAATTATTACTTAAACTCCTTAAGTTCTTACTCAAATTTGTTCTCATTCTCCTTGGAATTATCGTCCTCGTCTTTGTTCTCTATGGTATACTAGCACATTTCACAGAACTTGAATTCCTTCAAGGTGTCGATGCATGGATTGACGGTTTATTTGGTTGGGGATTACTCACTAAATTTACGAATTTCTTAGGAACAATCTTTGCTTAAATTTTAGTTAAAGGGGAACAACCATGGATAAACTACAATTTACCCCCATGATGCAACAATATCTAACAATCAAAGAAGACTACGCAGACGCGTTAGTCTTTTTTCGATTGGGTGATTTTTATGAAATGTTTTTCGATGATGCTATTTTAGCTTCAAAGGTCTTAGAAATTGCTTTAACATCAAGAGATGCTGGACAAAAGGTTCCCATGTGTGGCGTTCCTTTTCATTCAGTAAAACCTTATATTCAAAAGCTAATCGAAAAAGGTTTTAAGATTGCCATTGTGGAACAAGTGACAGAACCTGGAAAAGGATTGGTTAAACGTGAGGTTGTAAGATTAATTACACCAGGAACAGTTTTAGAAGATGGTATTTTAGATGCGAAAACAAATAACTTTATTGGAAGTTTAATGCTAACCGAACAAGGATATGTACTTAGTTATACTGATATTTCTACGGGTGAAGCTTTTATTTCTGATGGTTTAGATAAGAAAAGTGCTTTAGATCTGATTTACAGTTTGGACATGAGAGAGATAGTTTTACCTCCTCATTTTGATAAAGATTTTGTTCATTCACTTCATGAAAATAATCGTTTGGTCTCTTTTTCTGATCAATTTCAAATCGTTGATCAAAAAGCAACTTCTAATTTGGAAAGAGAACAAAAAAGAGCAGCCTCACATCTTATTAATTATTTAATCAATACTCAAAAATCTGGATTATTACATTTAATGAGGTTTAAAGTCATACATCGCAGTGGACATATGCGTTTAGATTATCGCGTAAAGAAACACTTAGAAATTGATGAATCATTATCCAACAATCAACAAACAACGCTACTGTATCTTCTTAATCATTGTCAAACAGCCATGGGATCAAGATTGCTAAAATCATATTTAAATCATCCACTCGATGATAAAGATGAACTTAATCATCGTTATGACATGATTGATGCTTTAATGCCATATGAACATCAAGAAGAAGTTCTGAGTCACTTAAGATATATCTATGATATCAATCGTATCGTCGGAAGGATTGCATTTAACACAGTGAATGCGAGAGATTTAGATCAACTTAAAGAAACATTAAAACAACTACCAAGTTTAAAAGAAACATTAAAACTTTATAAAAATCCAAAAATTGAATGTATCGTTAATGAGATGGATGAGCACGAAGCATTGACATCTTTTCTAG
>CAYJBI010000119.1:0-4289 GCA_964368345.1 uncultured Mariniplasma sp.
ATCAAAATCATTTTGATCAAATCAAACTACAGTTATCGCGTACACCAAGAAAACGTCCTAAAATGAAGATTAATCCTGCAATAAAGAGGTTATTTGATTTTTCATATGAAGATTTCGAGCTAGTTAATTATGATCCATATCCAGGAATTAAAGGTAAGGTGGCTGTATGATTTCATTGATTTGGGCTATGGATGAAAACTGGCTTATTGGTAAAGATAATGTTTTACCTTGGCATTATCCAAAGGATTTAGCCTATTTTAAAAAGATGACAAAAGATAAGGCTGTACTTATGGGAGAGTTAACTTATCAATCTCTCAAAGGATATTATAAATCTAAACCCTTACCCTTTTTAAGAAACTATGTTGCAAATTTAGAAGATAAAATATATGAAGATGCAATTCGAGTGAGTGATCTTCATCAATTTCTAAAAACAACAGAAGAAAATCTTATGGTCATTGGTGGAAGAACCATATATCAGTTATCATTACCTTATGCAGACCGGCTTTATATCACCTACATTTTGAAAAGTCATGAAGGAAATGTTTATTTTCCTCAATTTGATTTTTCTCAATTCAAACTTGTTGAAAAGACAATGGAAGATGGATTAATCTTCGCTGTCTATGAAAGGATTTCATTATGATTTCAACCATCTTTGTTTTAGCTTGGATCTCTTTTACTACACTCATGTCACTCTATGTTGAAGCAGGATATTTTATTATTCTTTGGTTTATCAGTGGCTGGTTTGCTGCATTTTTCTTTACATTACTTGTTATTTTATGCCATTTCCCGTATATGAAGTATACAAAAGCAACAGATCCATATAAAAACTATCTTTCACGTAGCACTTCACACTGGTTAACACTCTTTTTCTTAAGACTTAAAGTTAAGGTCAAAGGCATAGAAAATATTCCTCAAGATGGATTATTATGTATTTATGCAAACCACAAGTCTTATGCGGATCCATTTATAGTTTTTGAATTCATGAAAAGACCTATAACATTTACTCCGAAAATGAGCGTGTACAAAGTTCCATTACTTGGCCAATGGTTAAAATATTTAGGTGCATTTCCAATTGATCGTTCAAGTGACAGAAACACAGCACGAGCAATGGTTGATGCAATCAAAGTGATTAAAGAAGGCATGGCAATGACGATATTTCCTGAGGGTGGTATCAAAGATCGTAATGAAGAAAAAATGGTCGCAATGCGAGCAGGAGCTTATCGAGTTGCTATGAAGGCTGGAGCAAATTTATTACCACTAAGTATTCAAGGAAATACACGTATCAAATATCGTGCACCATTTAGATCTACAACCATAAATGTTGTCATTCATCCACTCATTATGTATCAGGATATTAAAGAAAAAACGACCACTGAGGTCGCTGATATGATGTTTAATATAATAAACCAAGATTTAGTTAATGACTATAAGGCCGAATAAGCCTTATTTTTTTTCGATGACTTTGATCAGACCATTTTGAACATGAAAGGAAATAATATCTGCATGCTTAATTAAATCTGCAAAAGTATATTTATCTGGATGTGCATGAATCATCAGAGCTTTTATAACATGTGAATGTGCAACAAGTAAAACAGATACATCCTTATACTTCTTTTCAAGTTTTAAAACAGCTTGATAAATCCGTTCAATAAGTTCTTGATCTGTTTCATAACTTTCAAATTGGTAATTTTTAGAACGAACAAGAGGCATTGCAGTTTCCACAGGTGTACCATCTAAATGATGGAAATCTCTTTCAACAAAATCAGAATTAATTAAAACTTCTTCTTGATAACCAAGTTCATGTGCAATAATGGTTGCACTTTCATAGGCTCTAGATAAGGAAGAAGCCATAATGATATCATAATGTTCATTCTGATTTCTAAGTTTTATTCCAAGTTCTTTAGCTTGTGATTTTCCTAGTTCATTAAGTGGTATATCGATTCTACCTTGAACTAGACCAGAAGCGTTATAGTATGTTTGCCCATGGCGTACGATTGATAAATACATTTGAATACCTCATTTCACCTTGTTTATTATAACATATCTTTTTACAATAACCTTATCATTTATGATAAAATATAAAGTAAGGAGTAGTGATTATATGCATGTCGTCGATCTCATCGCGAAGAAGCGCGATGGTTTTCAATTAACAAAAGAAGAAATTAAATACTTGATTCAAAATTATACAGAAGGACGTATCCCTGATTATCAGATGAGTGCTTTCTTAATGGCAACGTATTTTCAAAAAATGAATGATGAAGAAGCAACTTATTTAGCATTAGCTATGCGTGACTCTGGAGATGTCATTGATTTAAAGGACATTCCTGGAATTAAAGTTGATAAGCATTCTACAGGTGGTGTTGGAGACAAAGTCACACTTATCTTAGGACCTCTTTTAGCTTCTTTAGGTGTAAAGTTTGCTAAGATGAGTGGCCGTGGTTTAGGTCATACTGGTGGGACTATCGATAAATTAGAAAGTATCCCTGGTTACAAAGTTGAACTAAAAGTTGAAGATTTTATTCAACAAGTTAATCAAATAGGTATTGCAATCGTTGGACAAAGTGGTGATGTTGCACCTGCTGATAAAAAGCTATATGCACTTCGTGATGTGACTGCAACCGTTGATGTTATACCACTTATTGCATCTTCCATAATGTCTAAAAAGCTTGCTAGTGGAGCTGATGCGATTGTTTTAGATGTTAAAGTTGGACACGGTGCCTTTATGAAGACTGAAGAGGAAGCCATTAAACTTGCTGAACTTATGGTTTCAATCGGTCGTTTAGCAGGTAAAAAAATGACTGCCATTTTAACTGGCATGGATGAACCCCTTGGACATAAGATTGGGAATGCACTTGAAGTCTATGAAGCTATTGAAACACTAAAAGGACAAGGTCCAAAAGATTTAGTTGATGTGACTGTTGAAATTGGTGCTCACCTTCTTTTAGATGCAGCTATTGAAACTAATTTTGATATTGCTAAAGAAAGATTACATCAAGCATTAATTGATGGCACAGCTTACCAAAAGTTCCTTGACTTAGTCAAAGCTCAAGGAGGAGATGTTAATGCTATAAAACAGCCAATTAAGTTGTTGTCAAATGACAAAGTTTTTGTTAAAGCAACTAAAGAAGGATATATTATGGATATTAATGCTACTGATATCGGCCGCGCAGCTATGCGTTTAGGTGCAGGTAGAGAAACAAAGGAAGATGTCGTTTTATTAGATGTTGGTGTTGATTTACATAAGAAAATTGGTGACTATGTCAAAGTAGATGATGTGCTTGCAACACTTTATATTAGAAATAAAGGTGTTGAAGAAGCAAAAGAACTTATCTTAAAGGCACTCACCATTGGTAATGAAAAAAGAAGTCTCCCATTAATCCGAAAAACGATTAAGTAAGGAGTGATAAACATGATGGTTCCAAACTATGATCATTCCATTTTAAATGTGATAGCAACCATCTTAAAGCATTATCAAGCACCTACTTGCTATCAAGGGCTACCAATCCTTGAAGAGGCAATAAAGGATAAGAAACATATTGTCATTGTACTTTTAGACGGCATGGGAATAAATGTCATTCATAAGCATCTTTTTAAGGATGCTTTTTTTATTAAACATATGAAAGACGTCATATCATCTGTTTTTCCTCCAACAACTGTAGCAGCGACAACAACAGTTCTTTCAGGTTTACCCCCCTATCAATCAGGTCATTTAGGTTGGGTTCAGTATTTTCCAAAAGAAGATATGAATATTGCTCTTTTTCCTAATCAAGATTTTTATGATGCACCTAAAAAAATCGAATATAATATACGAGATAAGTATTTAAAATACACATCAATCTATGAACAGATTAAAAGAGCATCTCCTGATATCTCTTTAAATGAACTTTTTCCTAATTTTAGAGAAGATGGTTATCAATCGTTTAAAGATCAGGTAGATAAAGTTATCGATATTACTCGAACAAAAGATCAATCTTTTACCTATGTTTACTGGACAGAACCAGATTTAACAGAACATCAATATGGAACAGAAGCTTATGAAACAAAAAAAGTGCTGAATGATTTAGATCAAGAAGTTGAAAGAATGACTTTCTTCGCATCCAGATAAACAGCTATTATCGTAATTGCAGATCATGGATTAATTGATGTTGAAGAAATACCATTATTCGAAGATGAAAAGTTGATTCAAATGTTACGTAGAAAACCATCAATTGAATCCAGAACAACGAACTATTTTGTTAAACATCACTACCTTAATGAATTTAAAGAATACTTTTTGAATACATATGGGA
>CAYJBI010000120.1:0-4289 GCA_964368345.1 uncultured Mariniplasma sp.
AATTATTATTATAATGTTAACACATAGCTTTTTTCAATATATCATAGGATTTAAGATCATTTAGCGAGTAATCCGTGATATTCTTTCCATCTATAGAAGATTGCATCTGCAATTTTTTGATGACCTTCTTTATTTGGATGTGGATCAAATTCAAAATCCTTGTACAATCTTGAAAAGTTTGCATTTACATAATCAACATCTGAACTTTTAAAAGCGTCGTAGATATCAACTAAAATACAGTTTCGATTTAAAACTTGATTTTGTGTATTAACGGCATTTTCTATAATTTGGTTAAGTTGAGAAATATAGTAATCAGCAATCGTTTCTAAATCCATCACAACTTCATCTTCATAAGTATGTTTAAAGCCTTTAAAAGGATTATAAATCGTTTGGATATATACTTCAGCATCTTTGTTTGTCTCATAAATGGCATTTAATATTAAAGGAAGTTCTTGTTCAAATTGATGGATACCCTCATGAAACTCAGCGATTATATCCTCGCTTTCAAATAGATCTTGGAGATTTGAAATGGAAGAAGCAAAATCTTCATCATTACTAGACAAATAAGCATTTCCAATAATAAGTCCGATTGAAGTCGATCGAGAGGTCAGCGAGTGAAGAATATTGTTTGCACCAATGGATAATAAGAGTACTTGATATTTATCAGTTTTTATTCTACCTAATTGATTAAGTAAATCTGTTGAGTCATATCCAGATTTAGCAAGATTAAGACCATTCATGTTGGTATTATTTAAAAAGAGAGAACTGTATTTATCTTCATTTAGATTTAAACCAGTACCAGCAGCAATCGAATCACCTAGAATTAATACCTCTGGAACATTCTCACCCCAGTCATAGACTTCATGTCCCTTTGAATCTATAATTATCTGAGGGTATGATACCTCAGGTGTTGGTTCTTCAGGAGAAGAAGAACAACTGATTAAAGATAAAAGAATCATAAATACTAAAAAACATAAAACTGATTTTTTCATAAATACACCTCCTTGTATATAGGATAATATGTAATGTTAATTATAGGTATTATACCATGTATTAGAAATGAATGTATAAGTGGTTCTATGTAAAATATATACATAATCGAGTTTATATATCATCAGTTTCATCGTTTAAGTGCTTAAAATTGTAATGATGATATGATATCAATTAGTTACCGATAGTTTTATTAGATTGATTGATGAATCTCTCTCTTTTTTCGACATACATTGCCTGATCTGCGAGTTTAATTAAGTCATCCGAATGCATACTATCATTTGGATAATTAGAAGTTCCTAAACTAATCCCATAATAAGGGACATCGATTAGCATTTTATTTGCAATAGTATCTTTAAAGATTTGGCTATTAAATGAAGTGTCATTATGAGTATATAAGCAGATGAATTCATCTCCTGCAAATCGATATACACTTCCTTGTTCATTTACAATCAATTTTAGAACTCTAGAAAATTCCTTTAAGTATAAATCACCTGTCGAATGACCATAAGTATCATTGATGATTTTTAGATTGTTTAAATCAATAAAAACTAAGAGAAATTTCTTTTGATTTAAAATAAGGTTATTCATATTTTTATACATTGAATACCGATTACTTAAACCGGTTAATGTGTCATAATAAGCAAGTGATGAGATTATAGCGGTTTCTTCTTTAAGAGAAGAGACCTTTGATGATAATAATTCTTTGTCGTGCTCTATGATTGTTTTTGCTTGTATTTCTATGAATAAATAAAAGATAATGACATAAATCACGAGTGATAAAATAATACCAATATATGCATGTACAAAGTATAATGGACGGTTAAATATTGAGTTAGGTACAAATAAAATGTAATATGCAAGAGCATAAGAAATGATGAGAGAACTATTGAGTGTCCACCAACCTTTTTTAATGACTTCAGTCATCTTAATAAATGTTGGACGAATGAGTTTTAAAACGATAGGTAAAAAGATGAGATAAGTAAATATGCGTGCAATTGTATCAATAAAAGGAGTATTCTCTCCAAAGAATATATAGGAAGCAAGAAGACCATTGATAATGGATACATTACCAATCACTTGTATGGTTAACACAGCAAAAATAAATTTTGCTCCTTTAAGCGTTGAAAACCATAACCCCAGCAAAATGTAGGGTAGTGTTAATGTAAAGAAATAAAAACGAATATAAAAAGATATACTTAACACGACAATAAGCAAGGCATTAATCAATGTGATTATAACTGTACCTAAAATAGCAAACAAAATGTTTTTGCGTTTAGGACATTTAATGGGAACAAGTAGTAATACAAAAAAAACTGTGATAGCTTGTGAAACAAAGAGTCGTAGAAGTGTTCCGTCATTTAGCATCAAAAATTACTCCTTATTAAAAATGATTCATTTATGAATAAGATGAATATGAGACATGTAGATTATATCATAGGTTTAATCGTATAAAGTTATAAGAATTTATTTTTTTACATCTAAAAAAATACAAAAAAAGATGATCTATTTTATTATTTTGAGGTAAACCCAATGAGCTAATCATCATATTTATCAATGTATGATAAAATAAATCGATAACTTTAAATAAAAATACAGAAATGGTTGTGATGATATGGAAGATACAAATAAGAAACATCAAAGACGTATACGCTATAAAGGTACCCATCCAAAGACCTTCAATACAAAATATAAAGAATTGCAACCTGAAAAATATGCAGAAACTATTGATAAAATCATACAAAAAGGGATGACTCCAGCAGGTATGCATCGACCTATTTGTGTGAATGAAATCCTCAGTTTTTTAGATATTAAACCTGGTCAAATAGGATTAGATGCTACTTTAGGTTATGGTGGACATTCACAAGAGATATTACATTTGTTAAATCATCAAGGGCATCTTTATGCAGTTGATCAAGATTTAATCGAACTTTCTAAAACAAAACAGAGATTAGAAAATATAGGATATAAAGAAGATATACTATCAATTCAGCATCTCAATTTTTCAGAAATTGATTTAATAGCATCTGTTTCTGGAAAATTTGATTTTGTAATTGCTGATCTAGGTGTTTCTTCAATGCAAATCGATAATCCACTAAGAGGTTTCTCTTTTAAAACAGAAGGTCCTTTAGATTTAAGAATGAATCCAAATGTTGGCATAAGTGCTGCAGAGCGTTTAAAGGAAATGAATAAAGAAGAGATTGAAGGTATGCTTGTTGAAAACGCAGATGAAGTCTATGCATCAGAAATAGCTTTAGAAATCATTAGTCATTTCAAACGGGGAAATGATATAACTTTAACTACTGATCTTTATAAAGTGATTAGTGAAGCTCTAAAATTTATTCCGTTTTCAAGAATAGAAGATGAAATCAGAAAATCGAGTCAACGGACATTTCAAGCGCTTAGAATAGATATTAATCATGAATATGAAGTACTATTTGAATTTTTAGAAAAACTTCCCAATGTGTTAAAACCTAATGGGAAAGTCGCAATTCTAACCTTCCATTCAGGTGAAGATAGACTTGTCAAAAAATCTTTTCAGTTTTATTTTAGAGAAGGTATTTATAAAGAGATTACCGATGGACCTATTCGTCCTTCAATGGATGAACAAAGTTCTAATAGTCGTTCAAGATCTGCAAAGTTAAGATGGGCGATAAAAGCATAAAATGATTAATTAGAAACGTATATCTATGAAAATAATGTCATTTGAGTGATGAATATAGAATAAAACCCCTCATTTTTCGAATATTAAGTGACCACAATAGCAACTGATACAATTCATATTTAAATAAAAAAAAACGCCTCATAGGTGAAATGATAAGATGTTAGTAGAAAAAAAAATAATTTAAAGATCCGCCATTTTCCACCAAGTGAGATTTCAACTCCCCATACAAAAATACCACCTAGAGGTATCCTATAAGCGGCATTCTTTTGATACAGTGTTAATATTTGACGTTTACTTTAATCTGTCTTCAAATGTTAATCTCATAATAAAAAAGACTCCTTTGTTCAAGATCAGGTATCATTATTATACCTTCTCTCCAACTTTTTGGAGTCATTTCATTTCAATATGGTGGAGATGAGGGGATTTGAACCCCTGTGCAAGACATTTCAGACAGTACTTTCTACATGCTTATTTCATTTATAAATTCATATACCTAACGAAACGAACAAATGTTAACTATACTATCCTATGGGATTCATCGATTGCTATAGGAGCTTCAATCGGTATAACTTACTTGAGTTGGGCCGCATCAGAACCGTAAGTAAATTCAGAGTTGGCTCGCACCTTTTCTTAG
>CAYJBI010000121.1:0-4185 GCA_964368345.1 uncultured Mariniplasma sp.
AGCAAAAAGCATATATTCAAAATTATTTATTTGGCATTTCTTATTCTTGTTTTATCGTGCTATTTGTTTTAATTGAGAGAATTATTAATCAAACCATCGTCATCTCATCAACTGGTTTTTGGTTTGTTTTTCTTATTGGCTTGTTTTTGTTGATTTATTTAACATTGATGAACAAAAACAAGGAAGTTGAAATTGTTAGGTAGGAAAAAAACTATGAAATTAGTATTTGATTTTCTGAAGTCAAAATACCAAATAATATTTAGATGTGTTTTTTTCGTTTGCTTACTATTATCAACTGTGTTTTTTAGTGGGTATCCATTAAATAATAACTATCAATTTAGACAAGTGAGCAACATATTTTTTATCGTTTGTTCCCTATTTCTCACCATTTATTTTCTTTTAAGAATACCTTTTTACAAGAAAGAAAAAATAACATCTATTTTAAAAAGAATCCTTACAAATAGAACTACGATTTTCTTTTGCGTGTTTATTTTTATTTTTATTTTTTCTTTCTTGATTCACAAGGAGTTTTCTAAAGAAGGTTTGGCAACGTTGGCAATAAACATTTGTTTACTTACTTTTTCGTATTGTTTTATCAATATTGTTTCTTTTGATGTATTTATAAAATATTTTAGAAAAATATTCCCTATCATCGCTTTATCATCGTTAATCATTTTTCTTCCTTCCCTTTTCTTAAAACAACCACCTTTGTTTTTTACTTTTGAAACCTCAAACGAATCTGTTTATAACAATTTCTTTTTCATCACGTTTCAAATCATTAGAGGAAGCAATAGGAATTGTGGTATTTTTTGGGAACCAGGTCTTTATGCTATTTTCCTAAATATTGCATTTTGCATTGAGTTTTTTGATAGAAAATCAAAAACCAAAATCGTTAATTTAATTATATATGTATTGTGTCTTTTTACGACCTTCTCAACATCTGGATATATTGCTTTTATCTTTGTAATTTTACTTTGTCTCAGTCGCTGTGTAGACAAAGTATTGAGAAAAAAAATTATAATTGTCATTATTGCCTCCGCTATATTAATTGCCCTTTCATTTTTCTTAATTCCATCGGTTAAAGATAAAGTTTTTGGAACTGGAGTTTCGCTGATCTCCAGGCTATATGGGCCATATGTGAATATTCAAGTGTTTTCGGATGGATTGTTTTTTGGCACTGGATGCCTTGATGAATCGCTTTATTTTAACGAAAAAGTTATTCAGCTAGGATTGTCATCATACATCGATTCACAAGTATCAACTTTTGGTTATTATATAACTGCATATGGTTTGTTTGGTTTTTTTCCTTTAATTATTTTTATCGTTTTCTGTTTTTTAAATAAACGCTTATCTTTGTTTGAAAAAATTGTTATTACACTCTTCGTTATTATAATTTCAAGCTCAGAACCTCTTCAGCTGAATTTATTGATTTATGTATTCCTTTTTTATTTGATAAAACCTGAAAACAATTTAACTGAAGCTGCTTTTGAAAGCAATCTATTGATGATTTTAAAAAATAAAATTTTTAATTCAGATGATAAAAACAAAACTCTCGCAAGAAACTCCGCCGGAGCCATTGTCGTTCGTGGATTAGCAATGCTTCTTGGATTAATTACCACATCTGGTTACTTGTCTTATTTTGGGGACAAAAAAGTTCTTGGTGTTTGGTTTATTGTTCTTCAGATTATTGTGTTTATACTAACGTTTGATTTGGGTATTGGTAACGGTCTCAAGAATAGGCTTATTGAAGCAATTGATAAAAATGATAAAAAAGAAATTAGTAAACTAATTACATCATCGATAATCCCCATGCTTGCTTTATCAATTTTATGTATCGCGTTGGGGATTTTAGTTTGCAATCTAATTGACTTTCATGCTGTTTTTAACATTGATAAAGAGGCAATTAGCCATTCTGCTCTTAAAACTTCAATGATCATTATTGTGGTTTCGATTGCTCTACAATTCTTCCTTAAAGTTGTTGGCAATATGCTTGAAGCCCTTCAAAAACAATTTGTTGCCAATATTTTCCCTTTAATCACAAATCTCTCGTTATTTATATTTGTAAATTTTGTTGTGATTAATGGCGGCGATGAAAAATTAATTGTTCTTTCGGTTGTTTACTTGATAGTCAGTAACGCGCCTTATTTAGTAGGAGGGTTAATTTTATTCCTCACGTCATTTAAAGGCTGTCACATCAAAGGTTCTTATTTTGACAAAACATTAACTAAGAATGTTATTTCTCTAGGAACGAAATTTTTATTGATTCAATTATCCTTGCTACTTATTAATTCGTGTAACTCAATGATACTGACTCAGCTATATACTTCTGAAGCAGTTCCAGATTATTCTGTTTACCAAAAATTATTTAATGTGGTAATAGTTGTTTGCACACTATTTACAGGGCCTCTATGGGCTATTATTGCAAAAGCAAAAAGCCAAAACGATGGGGTTTGGATTAAAAAACTTGCATCTTTAATAAAAAAAATAGCCATATTATTAATTGCTGCAGATTTTGTTTTGATAATACTACTTCAACCAATATTTGATATTTTATTCTCGAATTATCACATTTCTGTAAACTGGCTTTGTGCTTTCGTTTTTGGTCTTCATTCGATTTTTATGGTAATAATTAGTTTAGAAAGTAGTATATGTAACGGATTAGAAGTCTTAAAACCTCAAATAATAGGCTCTTTAATCGGTGTCGCAATAAAGATAGCATTAACAGTTCTTAATTTTACAATACCTTCTCTATCTAGCAATCCTAATTATTGGTATTTAACACAATTATTTTCTATGATATCGATAGTACCTTCTGTCATTATAATGGTAATATATAGTAGAAAAACAATAAAAGGGCTTAAAGGTTATGAAAATAGCAGTTATCAATAATTTGAATTCCGGATCAACTGGAAATCTATCTATTTCTTTAGTTAGATATTTACAATCTCATGGGGAAGATGCTCGTTTTTATTATGCCTATGGCAAAAAAAATGAATGTGGGGTTCGTTTCAGCAACAAATTCTTTATGAAACTTAATAATCTGTTTTCGCTTTGTGGTTTTAATAGGTATGCTGCCATAAGGACCCCGACTAAAAAATTAATAAAATGTTTAAAAATGTTCGAACCGGATATTCTCAATATCCAATGCTTAAATATAGGGTCTGTTAATTTAAAAATGTTATTTGCCTATGCAAAAAAAATAAACATTCCTGTAGTTATAACATGTCATGCTTTTTTTTATTCGACTGGTAATTGTGGATATCCTGTGAATAGATGCACTAAATACATGAACTCTTGCCATGGCTGCAATCACTCTTTTTTTGCGACGAAATCTATATTTAAGAGAACACATAAGAATTTTGTTCAAATGAAGAATTGGCTCTCGCAATGTAATATTCAATTTGCCTGTGTATCGGATTATGTGACATCAATGACTAAATTATCACCAATTACGAATCTATATAAATCTAGGACAATTATTAATGGGATCGAAACAAACGTTTTTAAACCCATTAGTGAAATTCGTGAAAATAAATCAAATGGTAAAATTAGAATTTTGTTTACTTGCTCTGACACCAGGGGGAAGTTGAAAGGCTTCCCAAACTTTATTGCTTTATTGAACAGGTTTAGAAACAATCCTGATTTTGAATTTGTTTTTGTTGGTAGAATGCATAAAAGATTAAAATCTTTGAATTTGATTAATCTAGGAGCACTTCATTCAAAAGAAGAGATGGCTGATGCGTATCGAAAAGCGGATTTAACTATCATGCTTAGCAAAGATGAAACGTTTGGTATGCCAATAGCTGAAAGTCTCTGCT
Organism: uncultured Mariniplasma sp.; assembly: GCA_964368345.1. Classification (GTDB taxonomy): domain Bacteria; phylum Bacillota_I; class Bacilli_A; order Acholeplasmatales; family Acholeplasmataceae; genus Peloplasma. Next base: position 3,819 of record CAYJBI010000121.1, read on the forward strand.
GTGGAACCCCAGTTGCTTTTTTTAGATGCGGTGGATGCGAAGCAATAACTATCAAAGAGTATTCTGGAATATTTGATTATGGAGATATTGATTCCTTATCAGATTATTTACTTGAAAAAAAATATCTTTCATTAGACAGAGCCGAAATTGCAAAAATAGCAAAACAAAAATTTGACACTAATTTAGTGAATGAAGAATATCTAAAACTAATATACGAAATGGTGAAAAAATGAAAAATATAATGTTAATATGTAATGAATCAAAGACCGTTGTGAATTTTAGAAAAGAATTGATTCTTTTTTTGAAAAACAAAGATTTTGATGTCGAAATCATTATTGGTGATGATGAGTTTATTAATGAAATAAAT
>CAYJBI010000122.1:0-4175 GCA_964368345.1 uncultured Mariniplasma sp.
TTCCACAGCAGCTTTATACTCTATAACAAAATCATCTTTTACTTCAAATTCTGTATTTGTATAATCAATACCGTCAATGAAAGTTTTTACTATAACATCTTTTTGTCCGTCTGCACCATAATAAAAAGCAGTTGCTTTTGGAATATTGTATTTTTGTTTCTTAAGTACATTAACAAATTCATATGCAATTTGATCATTATTACATACAAAGGCAGTAGGCATTTGTTTAGGTAATACAAATGAAATAAACTCTCCTTGTTGATTTCTATCACTAATGATATGATCATAATCTAATGATAAATGATGTCCTAAAATTGCACGATAGTAACCTAAGAAACGATCTTGTATTGAACTTGTCGCATAAATATTTCCAACAAACCCAATTGTTTTATGTCCTTTTTCAATTAAGTATTCAGTTACTTTATAACCTGATGTGAAATTATCAACGACGATACTATCTAAATCTATCTCATAGGAATAAAAATCAAAGAGTAAGACAGGTATATAAGCATTGCTAAACAAACATAAATAATCATCAGATAGTTGTCCCATCATAATCATTCCGTCAATTTTACCGTTTTTATACATATCTGGAAGGATTTTTTGATTTTCTTGATCACTATTCAAAATTTCAAGCAATACGGAGTATCCCATTTCGGTTAGTTTCATAACTAACTTCGTGTATGTTTCAAAATAAAATGAAGAACTACCACCTATGAATCTTAATGGAATAACAACACCAATATTAAAGTTTTTATTTAATTTTAAACTTTTTGCTGCGGAATTTCCAAAATAACCGAGTTCTTCTGCTTTTTCTTTAATTGAACTGCGTAATTCGTCACTGACACCTTCTTTATCGTTAAGTGCTTTTGAGACTGTGACTTTACTAACATTAAAGATTTTAGCTATTTCTTCCATGCTTATTTTCTTACTCATAATTATTCCTCATTTAGTGATTATAGGTTTCATCAATAAATTACTTTGTTAATTGACAATCATCGAAATATATTATACCACCTAATGTATCATTAAAATTGAATCCAATCCAAATTAAATCTCTACCATCAAAGTTTGAAGCATCACTTTTACTTACGAAATCAGAAAGAGGAATCACAAATACTTTCTCTTTGTTTTCTGTTAAATCTAGCTTATATGAGAATATTTGATAATAAGCGTCAACTAATTCAATATATACTTCGCCTTGGTAACCATTGAAATCTGCGTAAAATTCAAGATTTTGATAACCATTATTAATGCCTTTATCAAATTTAAAAATAAAGTTTTGCCATCCCTGACCTTTACTATTGATCATGACACCCTTTTCATCAAGTGTTAGTTCAAGTCCAGCATGAACAATCATATTTGAAGCCACATATGCTAATAAGCTATCATTATCTATAAAATCAAAATGATTAATAATGACAACATCTTCTGACTCAATGTAGAAAACAAAGCCACTATTAACTGCATCTGTTTCACCAAACTCATTCACTGCAGTAACCTTAATAAAATAAGGTTTACCTACTTGATATTTTTCTGAAATGATAAATGTAGCATTTAAATCAGTTGTTCTAAATTCTTCGATAGGATTTGTGTAATTTAATCCATCTTCTGAAATTAAAATATTATAATATTCTGCAAATACTGATTGTGTGTATGTTAAGTAAAGACCACTATCTGTATTAAGCATATTTTCGATACTAAAATTAATAGGTGCTGTTTTGTCAATTTCTACAAACATCGCATCGATAACACCAATCATTACTTCTTTTGGACTTTCTATGGTTAACTCTAAAGACATAATAGCTTCAAAATCAATTTTACCATCCTGTTTATTATAGACACATATAAAATCGCTTGTTGTTAAATATAACTCTTTTGCACCATTAAAATTATCAATAAAACTATATGCCCAAATCTCATAGGATCCTTCAACAATTCTAAAGAGAATTCTTGCATTACTATTAGTACCAACAACTTTCAGTTTGAATCCAAGTGGATGATTACCAATAGCACCATATTTATCTAAAATGAGAGAACCAAAAGATTTACCATCATTTTGTTTAGTTACATTTAATGCTGTTTCTCCTTCATAAAATGATTTTTCAACAGTCATAAGTGAGCCGCCTGTATGCACTTTATATTGACCTAAATCTTCAAACTCTAGTAAGTTGATATTGAGATTATAATCATCGGTTCTAAAAGGGCTCAATAAAAATCCATCTTTATTGTAAACATTAATAAAAGGTGATTTAGAAAATCCATATCTGATATTGATTGGATGATCAACAAGACTAGATTCTAAAACAATGGTTTCATTTTGAATGATTGCGTTTGCTAAATAGTATTTCCCATCAGTACCTGCAATCTCAAATCCTACAATACTACCAACTGCATAAAGACCTTCACTATCATTTAAAGATAAAATGATTTTATTTTCTTCAACGATATGTTCTTTATATGTGGGACCTTGAGCAAGGAAATCCTTATCATAAATCGTTGATAAGATAGATTTGGTTAATCGCTCTGAAATGTAACGTTTATCTCTAGGATGTATATTGTTTTGATCGCCACCATCGGCAGTTGCTATGAGATATACATTGTCATTTTCTATTGATGCTAAATACTGCGCTTCTCTAACATATGAGAAATCATAGTTATTTCCCGAATCACCATCATATGAAGGAAGTTGCACAAGATAAAATGGGAGTTCTTCATTATTAAACAATGTTCTCCAGTTTTGAAAAAATGTCTTTAGCAAATCACGATAACTTATTCCTTTGGAAGAATTGTTGCATCCTTGATACCAAACAACACCTGACAGTTTTATATGTCTTAACGGATGAATCATCGCATTATAATGCATATTTTTTGTTTGAATAGGACCATTATAAAAATCTTTACTCATCCAGTTCACGATATTTGTATCACCTTGTGCAGCATAGATAATACCAATAGGTATGTTTTCATCTTTTAAAGCTTCTGAAAGCATGGAACCCATCATAAACCCTATAGCTGAAAAATAGGTGTAACCTTTATCTGTTTGATTGATTTTGAACCATTTCCCGTTTTTAATTGTATCGATCTCTTCACTTGATGTATTTGTATCTTGAGAATAAAAACGAACATGATTTTGAAGTGCATTCTCAACATCTTCTTCCTTATAATCAGTATCTTTTAAAGACATTTGTATATTTGATTGTCCTGATACTAAGTATACATCACCTATCAAGATATCATAAAGTTCAATTTGTTTGTTTTTTGCAATCTCAAGAAGAAGTGTTTGACCTTGGTTGTTTTCTATCATGGGGTTCATAATAAGTTCGTAATAACCTTCTTCATTAGAAGTATCAAATGCTTGATGATTTCCTAGAGTGGCTCTAACTAAAATATGTGGTTCTGTTTTTCCAGTTAAAACAACTTCTTCATTTCTTTGAATCACCATACCACTTTTAAAAGGTTCTGAAATAGTAAATATACTTGTTAGTGGATTAAATGCAATATCATCTGTGTTTCCAATTGTTTGAAATTCTCGTTCTGTTTTAACCTTTGACTCTTTACCTTCAACACTTAATTGATATTTATGCCCGTGATTCAAAATAAAATCTAACTGAAGTTCTGTGTTACTTAAATCATCATTAAAGATGAGATTATTTTGTTCATCAATAAGTGTTACAACAAATGCGCTATCATTATTTGGATTTGTCCAATTGAAAATAGCATTAACAGTAATTTTATCTTCAATTTTTCCTAATACATCAATTGATATGTCGTTTTTCACTGTATTTTCCTTTGTATAACTTACTTTTACACTATAATCTGAAATAATCTTTTGATTATCTTTATCTAGAACAGCACGAATTCTCAAATAGTACTGTCCTGGTTGAACATTTAATAAGTTTAAATCAAATGAATTTGTTATCTGAATAGTATCAATCTCGATATCACGATTATCAAGAATATTTAATTCATAATAACTGATATTATTAATCTCATCGAATAATAAGTGGTGATTATCAATTCTTAAATTTGTTGGAACATCTAAGTTTGTTGTTTGAGTCTGGCACCCAACAATAAAAACAAATAATAAAACCGTGGTAATTAAACTACATATCCTTTTTTTCATAAATATCTCCCTTTTGTAACTTTATCGTTAACTTAACATTATTATAGCA
>CAYJBI010000123.1:0-4161 GCA_964368345.1 uncultured Mariniplasma sp.
TGTGCTAACAGAGAAACTAGATGGGTCTAATTTAGGTTTCTTTGTAAGAGATGACGAACTTCATATTGCACAAAGAAATAATGTGTTTACAATGAGTGAGGCACTAGACAGTACTTCCCCAGCCTCTCAAATACTATATAAAGGTTTACATAAATGGCTAACTGAAAACGGGCAAACCTTAAAAAATGCTATCTGTGTAGGAACTATTATCTTTGGAGAATGGATTGGTATGGGACAATTAAAATACAATTTTGAAGATAGATTCTTCATGTTTGCAAAAGGTAGATTTGATGGCTTTGGAAATGTTATTAACTTAATGTATGATTTATCACTATTGCAGTATGCTTTCAAAGACCAAGAGTTTCCAAGTTTCATTAAAAGAGTACCTAAGGTAATTGAAGAAGTTAGTTATCCTAGAATTGAGGTTTTAGATGAACTGTATGAAAGATACACTAAAGAAGTAGACAGAAATGTTGAGGGTTTTGTAATCAATCAAAACGAAACAATTAGAAAGTATGTAAGAATGAAAAATGGCAGACTTACACAACACGCAGAAAAAGGAGAATAGACATGAAAACAATCAACGTATTTGAACAAGGCGATGTCGTCAAGGTTGTTGATGATGGGTTTAGATACTCATCATATCAATTAGCCTACAATTTTGCAGGATACCCTTATACTGACGTAAGTGCATTAGGTTATAAAGATATCTTTAAAGTAAAAAACTTAAGAAAATCACTTTTGATTATCATTCCAGCACTTATCGTTTCTTTGAATAATTTTCCAATCATCGCCTTTTTTGATGGAAGAGCAGTTCTCACAGAGCCTAGTTATCGCATATTTCTCTTTTTAATTGAGTGTTTGAGTGTTGGGTTCTTCGAGGAAATCTTATTTCGAGGTATTCTACTTATTATATTAATACAATCTTTTAATCATCACAAATACGGAACAGTATATGCTATCTTTTTATCATCAGCAATCTTTGGGGTATTCCATATCGTTAATCTTTGGAATGGAGCATCAGTTTTAGATACGATTCTTCAAATAGGATACTCATTTTTAGTAAGCATGATGTGGGCAGTTATGTTTTTAAAAACTAAAAATATTTGGTTAACGATGATTCTTCACGCAACATTTAATTTTTTTGGACAGGTCATGTTTTATTTAGGATTAGTTGATGGCAGGTATGACGTTATAACCATTAGCGTTACTGTTTTATTTGCGTTACTTGCTTTTATATATTCTCTAAAATTACTTAAAGAAGTGATGAATAGTCCTATCATAGGAATAGATAATCTAGATACGGGAGAAGATTATGAAATATAATATTGCAATTGTAGAAGACAATGTTCAATCAAGTGAGACATTAAAAAGTTATCTAGATCGTTATTCAAAAGAGTATCGAAGAGAATTTAATGTTTACTCATTTTCAGATGGTGATGAAATCACTTCAGATTATGAAGCAAAATATGACATCATTTTTTTAGACATCGAAATGAAAAGACTTGATGGAATGACTGCAGCTCATAAAATTAGAGAGTTTGATCAAGATGTTATTATTATCTTTATCACAAACATGGCGAAATATGCGATCAGTGGTTATAGTGTTGGAGCTTTTAGCTTCCTTTTAAAACCGCTTCCGTATTTCGCCTTTTCTCAAGAATTAACCAAGTGTATTGAACGCTTGAAAAATCGAAAACAAAAATCACTTTTAATTCCCCAAGAAAACGGTATATTGAAAATCAGTAGTCAAGACATCATGTATATTGAGTCTTACGGACATGACTTAAACATTTATACATCTCAAGAAATCTATACAACAAGGTCTACCATTAAACGAGTTGAAGAAGAGTTATCTAGTTCTAATTTCTATCGATGTAATAACGGATATCTTGTAAACTTAGCATATGTCTCTGGTGTGAAGGATGATGAAGCATGTGTAGGAAAGTATAGACTTAAAATATCAAGACCACGAAAGAAAAGTTTTATGGAAGCTTTAACTCAATATATTGGAGGTACATTGTAATGTTTAATCTATTATTATCCATTGTTGATACTGTACCAGATATCCCTAGATATCATACAGCAATTGCTGAATGGCTATTCTCGTTCGTCTTTATTTTCTATCTTCCAAGAAGGTATAAAGGAACGCTTGCTGTTCTAAGTCATATTGTTTGGTTCGGTATCATTTTAGGATTCCAACTTCTTGCAGGAATTATGCCCATTTGGTTTTGGATTCCAAATATGATTATCGCAGTAATCATTATGATGGCATATATCTATACGATGAATAAAGTTAATTTATCTACCGCAGGATATTTTGTTATTATTGCATTTACGTTAGCTGAATTTGCAGCTTCACTTGAATGGCAAATCTCCTATTTTTTACAAGTCAATGTTGGTCAGTGGAAAGAGGGGATAGGTATTGTAACACTTGTTGTTGTTTATGTACTGATATTAATTGGTACAGTATTTCTTGAAAAGAGATATAAAGGTAGACATTTTAGATTAGATATAAGGCAAAACGATTTATTAACATTAGTACTTGTCGGAATCTCTATATTCACTATCAGTAATATTAGTTTTATTCAAATAGAAACCCCTTTTAGCGGACAGTATCCATCAGAGATTTTATACATCCGTACGCTTGTTGATTTAGCAGGTATTATTCTTCTTTATTCACTAAGAGAACATAAGATGGCAGTATTTTCTACAAAAGAAGCTTATACAATGCAAGTTTTGTTTGATAAACAGTATGAACAATATCAACAATCAATTAAAAACACAGAAATCATCAATCAACGTTATCACGATTTGAAACATCATATCAATCTATTACGTACAGTAGATGATGTTAAGAAAAAAGAAGAATACTTAAATGAATTAGAAAAATCAATCAAACCATATGAAGCACAATATAAAACAGGAAATCATGTGTTAGATGTCTTATTAACTCAAAAAGGAAATCAGATTATCGAAAACAACATCAATTTCACATGTGTTTGTGATGGAGAGCATTTAGATTTTATTTCTGTATTAGACATTTTAAGTATTTTTGGAAATGCACTTGATAATGCCATCGAAAGCGTTAAAAGTATTCTAAATATTGAAGAAAGAATTATCAAGTTAGCAGTGTTTACTCAAAACCAATTATTATTTATTAAAATGGAAAACTATTATGTCAATCAACTTAACTATGTTGATGGTGTATTCCTTTCTACAAAAGGTGATATTCAAAATCATGGATACGGGATTAAGAGCATTAAATCAATCGTTGATAAGTATGGAGGTAGCATTAAAATCAGTACAGACAATCATTGGTTCAGCTTAATGATTTTATTACCGATAAACGGTTAATCATTAACAAACTATGATAAAAAAATGACAATTTATTCCATATTTAATAAAAAGTAAGCGCGTTCATGATAATTTTAAGTCGTTATCATTGATAGCGCTTACTGTGTTATCAGGACTCGTTACATTTCAATTATTAATGTATTTAAAAGATCACATGCGCTATAGCTGTGATTAAACAAAGAACCAATGTATAAAAAAATCGAAAGGGAATTAATATGTTAAATCATATTGAAAATACAAGGTGAAATCATGAAATCTATGTTTACTCGTATCTTATGTTTATCTCTATGCTTACTCTTAACTGGCGTGCTTTTTGCATGTAAAGAACCAGTTGAAGAAACAAAACCAACCTATATGGTTACATTTTCAAAGAATATGGATGATGTCACTATTAATGATATGCCATCGCCACAAAATATTGAAGAAGGTCAACTTGTTACACGTCCTACAAAAAACCCTTCAACCAATTTATACTCGTTTTTAGGATGGTTTTTAGATTCTGAAGGAGAAACTCCTTTTAATTTTGATACAGTAACTGTGACAAAACGTATGACCATCTATGCGAAATGGGAATTGAAAGTTACGAAATATCAAGTAATCTTTGACTTGAATTATGAAGGATCATCACTACCAACGCAAGTTGAAATCATTCAAGGTGAAAAGATTATAAAACCTTCCGATCCAGTAAGACCTAATTATCGATTTATTTCATGGAGTACGCAAGCAAATGAAAATTATGCCTTTGATTTTGATAATACGATAACTGCACAAACAAATCTTTATGCTATATGGGAAGCTTTATAC
>CAYJBI010000124.1:0-4151 GCA_964368345.1 uncultured Mariniplasma sp.
ATAAGAAGGAGTGATTGTTTTGGTTATACCCTTTTTAGTTTTAGCTATTATCATGGCAGTGATTTACATCATAGCTGAAATGACTTTAAAACCGTTAATTGCATTATTCGTTAAAGCACTCGCAAGTCTTTCGTTTATTTTATTAGGTGTTTCAAGACTTATTCTGAATCAAGGTGATGATCCCTTAATGATTGGGTTTATCGTGATGGGTCTAGCCTCTGGTATGATTGGTGATATTGTTTTAGCACTGAGACCTCTTAGACCTAAGGCAGAAGATAAACTGATTATTGTTCTAGGTATCATCTCATTTAGTATCGGACATATCTTTTATTTGATAGGTCTAACAACGATTCAAAGTCTTTCAATGATTTCATTTGTCATAGGTGGAGTTGCAGCAATCATTGTTGTAGTGATGAGTTATGTGATGAAATTTAAGATGGGAATAGCTCGAATACCTTCCTATTTATATGCGCTTATGATTTTTACGATGATTGGTCAAAGTATTGTACTATTTCAATACTTTAATCAATACCTTCCTTTTCTCTTGTTGATGATAGGTGCGATTCTTTTTGGGATATCTGATTTAATACTCGCCCCCATCTATTTTTCACCTAAATATAAAAGAATTATGATTGTTTTTAATCTTGCTAGTTATTATGGCGCTCAAATTCTAATTGCTTTATCACTTTTTTATATGTAGAGGTATCTTATGATTTATGATTGTCTTATTCATGAAAAACTACTTCATACCGATGAAATCAAAGGAGCGATTGTCAGTTTAAAACTTCAAGGATTTTATGATGGTAAAAAGACAAATGAATGTCCCCATTATTCATTTTTTATTATGCTTGGAAATAAACGTATTGGGGTTTGTTCACTTTCCTTGGGTTATCATGAAATGACACCTATCCACGGTCATATTGGATATACCATTGATGAGGGATATCGTGGTTATGGTTATAGTTATTATGCGTTACAGATGATTTTAAATCTTGCAAGAGAACACGGTTACGAGAGAGTTTTAATGACAAGTGATCCAAAGAATTTAAGTTCAATTAATTCGATTTTGAAGGTAGGGGGAAAACTTATCAAAGAAGCATTTCTTGTACCTCGAGATCACATTTACTATGTTTTAGGAATTACCCATTTAAATCTTTATGAGTTAACATTAGCTTAAAAATACTTCTAAATTATTAATTAAACATTACATATTTCTTAACATGTAGTAATTATGTTGTACATGAAATGATTGTGAAATGTTTTTTTTGTACAATGAGGATAGATGAACCAAAAGTAAGCTTTATGACTCTTTTTATAATATTTATATATTTTTTTGGTTATGCAAAAAAAGATATCTTAAAAATGATAAAATGACAGTAAGCGTTTACACGGTTCACATAAGAAAACAAAAGTCATTAATGTTACGATTCTTAAGACATTGATACACCTGGGGAGGTTTAATGTGTATAACATTTTAGTTGTGAGTGAGGATCCTGCACCATTTGATGAATTAACGGATTCTTTTAGGAAAGATTTTTTCGAAATTGAGACAAAAGAGTTAAGCACCTTTGAAAATAATTTCGAGGAGTTAAAGCATTATGATTTTGTATTGTTACACTTAATTTCTGAGAGTGAAGAAGAAAAGAAAAAGATTATCCATATCAAGAATCATTGTTACTGTCCGCTCTATGTATTTTCTAATGTTCTTGAGTCTCATCAGATTACAAGTTTTCTTGAATTAGGTGCTGAGGGTCATATTGATATTCCGTTTAATAGCCAAGTCGTTTTATCAAGAATAAAAGCCGTTTTACGTTATTTGCATCAAGTGAAACGAAGCGCACCCAATACGCTTCGTTATGGAAGACTCATTCTTCATTTAGATAATCATGAAGTGTTTATTGATAACACACAAATTCCACTGACAAATGTTGAGTTTAAGATCTTTATGATTCTTGTTGAACATCGTGAAACAGTCGTATCAAAGGATAAGATTATTCGTTATGTTTGGGATGAGGATAGATCAGCAACAGATAATGCCTTAGGTATTCATATTACACGTTTGAGAAAGAAGATTAACTGCGACCCTAAATATGACATTATTGAAACCGTTTGGGGCCTTGGTTACAGGTTAAATTTAAGTGTTTGTGAAAAATCGAACAAATAAATGCCGCTTTTCTAGAGATAACGACATGAAATATTGTCGTTTTTATTTCTCTGTGATATTCTATACATAGTAATAACTTATTTATAAATAAAACTGGGTTATTAAATTTGGGTATCTAGTTCTATTCTATGTACAACCTTTGATAAAAGGTGTATACTAACATTAACTAATAAATTTGATTTTTTCTAGGGGTAAATATGAAGAGAAACAAATACACTCACATCTTAAGCATCTTAAAATATATGTTTTTCGATATTATCATGATTGGGTTAACCTATTTGATTGCGATATTTATGTTTTTAGTTTTAGATATTCCAGTCAATAGTAATCAATTATGGTATGCTTTACCAGGTATTATTGTCTTCAAGTTAATTATTTTTTATATTGCTGGATTTTATCGAATGCTTGAAAACCATGTCGGTTTTGAAGATGTTGTTAAAATAGCGCTTGTCACTTCGATTAGTAATGTTTTAATCGTCTTTTTTATATGGGTTACCAACATGGAGTTTATGTATAAATCAGCATATTTCTTTATTACAGTTGCAGAAATTGCGTTTATCACACTTCCAAGAATCGTCAATCGTATTATTCAATACGTTAAAACAAATGTTGAATGGCGTCAAGCATTGGGTAGAAGAACACTGATTATTGGTGCTGGTTCAGCTGGTGAAATCGTAGTTAAAGAGATTATGCGTAATAAAGATTTAAATAATGTTCCTTTAGTTTTTATTGATGATGACATTGAAAAAATGGGTAAGCGTTTAATGGGAATTAAGATTGTAGGTCCTATTAGCGCAATCAAGTATTATATTGATACCTTTCGTGCTGAAGAAGTGATTGTTGCGATTAACAATTATCCCAAAGACGAATTAGCACAATTAGTTGATCTTGTTTCACAAAAGAATTGTCGTATGAAACGTTTGTTAAGTGTTTCAGATATCGATGATAGTAAACCAACAATCATCGATGTTAGAATTGAAGATTTACTTAACAGAGATGAAATAAAACTTGATAACTCAGAGATTAATTCATTTATCAAAGATAAAGTTGTTTTAGTTACAGGTGGCGGTGGATCTATTGGTAGTGAGCTTTGTAGACAAATCGCAGAATTTGAGCCTAAACATTTAGTTATCTTTGATATCTATGAAAATAATGCCTATGAAATTCAACAAGAACTTCTAAGAAAATTCCAAAAAGAAAATAGAAAATTACATTTATCTGTTTATATTGGCAGTGTCTATAATAGAGATAGACTAAAATCAATCTTTGAATTAGTTAAACCAGAATTAGTCTTTCATGCTGCAGCATATAAACACGTACCTTTAATGGAAGATAGTGCTGTTGAAGCCGTTAGAACCAATGTCATTGGTACTCACAATGCAGCAAGCTTAAGTAATGAATACGGTGTCAAGAAATTTGTCTTAGTTTCAAGTGATAAAGCAGTGCGTTCAACAAACGTCATGGGAGCAACCAAACGTTATGCTGAACTCATCATCCAGGAACAACAAAGTCATTCAAAAGTGACAAAATTCTCTGCAGTTCGATTTGGTAATGTCTTAGGATCAAATGGTAGTGTTATTCCACTATTTAAAAACCAAATCGCAGACGGTGGACCAGTCACTGTCACTCATCCTGATATTACAAGATATTTTATGACAATACCTGAAGCAGTTGGACTCATTTTACAATGCGGTGTTTATGCTAATGGTGGTGAAGTCTTTATCTTAGATATGGGTGAACCAGTAAAAATAAAAGATTTAGCAGAAAAAATGATTAGCTTAACAGGTCTTAGACCTTATAAAGATATCGATATTAAATTTACAGGTCTTAGACCAGGTGAAAAGTTATTTGAAGAACTTTTAGTTGACCACAACCATGAAGACCACTGTAAGACGGATAATAAAAAGATCTTTATTGAACATCAAAGAGATGTAAAAGAACAAGAACTTGAAATTGAAAAAATTAAGACTAAATTAGAATCATATAG
>CAYJBI010000125.1:0-4128 GCA_964368345.1 uncultured Mariniplasma sp.
GCAAAATATAGATTGCAAACTAGTCAAATAAGTTTCCTCAAACGGATGTCCTACATTTGAATATTTGATGTAATTATATCGCTCATAATCACTTTTTATTACGCCACTAATTCTCATTTGAAGTCCTGTATGCTGATCAGTTAAGACAGTACCCACACTTGATTCTATCGTGCCATTAAGTATTCCATTTTGAATAAGTGAATAAATCATGTAGTCATACAAAAGAACATCTTGGGAATCATTAGGAACAGTTCCATACAAAATGTTCATATGGAAAGATGAAAAATCTTCAACAGCTATTGCTTCACGAAATGCTATTTGATCATATAAAAAATCTGTTCTATTTGTAGCAATAAACTTTGTTGTGAAATCTTGGAAATTTTTATTAAAAAAGTAGGATGGATATAAGTTGACGTGATCTCCTACAATAGTCTTTAGTTCTTCAATATCCTCAAAAATTACACCTTCATAATAGATTTGAGGGCCATTTTGAATGGTATCGACTCCGTTAATTGGAACAATAAATGGTCTATCAACAAATTTAGTAATTTGAATGACATATTGATCATTTGCTTTAAGGGTTTCTGCATAAGCTTGTTGAGAATCATAGGTTGATAGTGAACTAAATGCAATCGTTAAAATAAGAGCTGAGGTTAACATTAGCAAAAGAGTCATACTAAAAATGATTGAATGATAAAAATTATCAAAAATCATCTTTAAACTGTCTTTAATGGTAAACCCTTTATAATCTCTTTTCTCCAAAAATTTAGTGTTTACATTAACTTTTACTCTATTTAGCACAACATCTGATTCTACATTTCCATCAACTAAGTTGATAATTCTGTCAGAATACCTGTTAGCTATATCCTGATCATGTGTAATCAATATAACAAGTCGTTCGTCTGATATTCTTTTAAATAGTGTCATTATTTCATTAGCAGTCTTGCTGTCTAAATTACCTGTTGGTTCATCACATAATAATACTTTTGAATCCTTTGCTATTGCTCTTGCAATGACAACTCTTTGTTGCTGTCCACCGCTCAATGTGCTTATCTTTCTATTTGCAGAACCCTCTAAACCAACATCACTTAATGCTTTTATAGATTTTTGATTTATGAGTTTTTCATCTGTATATTGCAATCTTAAAGCAAACTTGATATTGTCAATAACACTATACTCATGAAGTAAATTGTAATCTTGAAAAACATATGCAATAAAGTTGTTTCTATAGTCGTCAATTTTGGAAGATGAAATCGCATTTATATCAGTCTCTTCATAAAAAACACTTCCTGATGTAGGCTTATCTAAACCTCCAATTATGTTTAAAAGTGTGGTCTTTCCACTACCACTTTTTCCTAAAATAGTTGTTATTCCTGAATTATCAAAAACAAGGCTAATATTATCTAATGCCTGTATTTCAATATTAGCCCTGTGATTAATTACAAATTTTTTTGATATTTTTCTTAACTCGATCATATTAAAATCTCCTAATCGAGATTATAATCCATATTTCCATTTGATGTTTTCAAGATCAAATCTCTGATAGTTATCAAACGTTGTACTGCCACTATAGCTATACCACATAATTGTGTGTCCACTTAAAACATCTGTGTTGATATCCCTTAAGCCTAATGTATGTCCCATTTCGTGAACTGCAATATGTTTTTTGCCATCAAGTGTATATGTGCTTAAATAATAAGTATTTAATTGAATAGTGGAACGACTAATATATCCTGTAGCAGTTGAATAATTAATGGTATTAAGTCCATTTTTTCCATCTGAAGAAGAATATGTAGCAAATAAAAAATCAGATGTGCTAGAAGTTGTTGTATTAATCGTCAATTGACTACTTGTAGTATTAGCTTTTGTAACTGCCCACTGAGCGGCTGTTTTGTAATCACCAGTTAATCCATTAATATAATAACTTGCTGACCTGTTATTTAAAGTTAAATCAATGCCTGATGTAGTTTGCAAAAATGCTTTTGATTTCCCTTCATTTTCCCATACATATTCTTCTTGTGCTTTCGTACAAGAAGCCAATACTGAAGTAAACACCAAAATTATGAATACAGCAATGATTTTAAACATCGAATTTAGTCTCACGTTATTTTTCCTCCCCTATAAAGTGAATATTTGACATAATTATATTTCTTTAAACTTCATTTGTCAAATCTATTTTTTTATTTGCTAACAACAGGAAAACAACGTTTAATATACAAATCGTGTAAAATTCAAGCAAATCGTATAAGCATCCATTCACATGTAGCATTTTATTCAGATTTTGAACAACTTATCTACACAATAAAGCGAAAAAAACCATTATAAAAGCAAAAAAAGGCTTGATTAATACATCAAACCTATACTTCTTATATGTCTAATAAAAACGATCCTAATACAATTTAGCACCCTTAAATATCAACTGTTTTAAATTCAATCAATAGACCAATCATCACTATTTCTTATTGATATCCTTTTTCAATATTGTATCAGGAATAAATGCCTGCCCTCGATAGGGACTTCTATCTTTACTTCGATTATGCTCTGGATTCATCAATGCATGACCAGGTGTCCCCTCTATATCTCTAACTGCAGCTATATCTAATCCATCTACTTTCTTTGAGGAAGGATTTTGATTTTGGTATGCTTGAATATATTCTTGTTCATTTTTAGGTGATCTTCTATTAGTTACTATTTTGTTTACTGGTTTTGGCATTTTTATTCTCTTTATATATTATAAACTGTTTAGATAATCTGTGAATGTTCTAAAAGGTAGTTTTCTCCTCTTTGCAAGCATCTGAGTCCAGATTGAATCCGCTTCAGTAATAGATATAAGTCCATCATTAAAAGCTTTATACATTATATCTGGAGTAGAAATGTGATCTAATCCATATAATTCAACATAATATCGTACATCACGAAAATTGTTGCTCGCTAATATTCCGTTATTCTTTTTTGACAATACAATTGCTGCCGCTTCTCCTTTACCAATCAAAGGTAATGTGCCGGATCTAGTATAGTCAGTTAAATCTAAATATAGATTATTTTCTTCACTACCAACGAGAAGATCTTCTATTGTAAGATTACCATTATTAACCATCACATCAATTCGTTGTTGTAAATGTGTGACAGTTGAAATTTCATTATATACTTGCCTTGGAATAATCATATCGTTGCCGAAGCAGTGAATCAATAGCCGTTCAGTTCTAGTCCACAAAAAAGAGGATATGCAATCTGTGTCGAAAAAGATAACTTTAGTCATAAATATCTTCTTCTCCATTATCATCAAAAACAATATCGCTTCTATATGCTTCTAACAGATATTCTTCATATTTACCATCGGATATTAGCCCGGTATCTTTTAATTCTAGTGCTTTTTTAAGGTATGATCCGTATGTCTTAGGTTTTTCCACAGCGGTAGGTAAATATAAAGCAATATCATATCCATACTTCTTAGCGTTTTTTAAAATATCCTTTTTAAACTGTTCAGATTCTTCAATGGTAATGTATTCTTCTGATATTAAACGTATGAGTACAGCGTTTCTACTAACTCTAAAATACTGCTCAATTTCCAATATATCTTGTAACTCAATCCTTTTTGAGCTATTGTTTGTTAACTTATTACAAAACCTAGAGAAACTCGTGTCTGGCATAAGCAAATAAGATGCAAACAAATTTGCATCCTTTTCTACTCTTGAAATGTCTGAAATATCAAAAAAACTAATTGATGTTTTCTCTCCATCATAAAAATAATGGTATAACTCATGCGCAATCGAAAAAGCCTGTCTACCCAAAGTTGAATGAGAATTTATCGCAATCAACTTTGCTGATTTAATGCAGATGCCACTGATTTCTTCTTTAAACGGGTAAAAAACCAACGTTATCTCCGAGTTTGTAGCGACCAATGCAACTAAATCCATTGGGGAATTATCGTCAACGCCAAAGTGATTTCGAACATGTAGCGCGCGGCGTTGTAAAACAAGTCTATCCATTATGCTTTTCCAAGATTGCATCCATTTCCATGATGTTCATAGCAATCTTATTGATATCGGAAATGGCTGCAAGTGACTCCACACTTAAATTCGTTTTTCCAAAAGATGGTGATAATTCACGCATATTATCAGACTCTTT
>CAYJBI010000126.1:0-4116 GCA_964368345.1 uncultured Mariniplasma sp.
AAATAAGTATTATCATGACAATTCTTTTTTTTACATGTAAAAATGCATTATCTTCAAGAAAAAAGGGCTGATATCTATCAGACCCATATTTCTTGATCATCACATATCACTTCATTTTACATAAGCTTCATTCTTATAGCTATCATCAACATTCATTTTTACATATTTAATCACTTCTTCGCTTTCTTCTTGATTAAGACCATCAAGAAGTAAGAGCAAAATCATTTGATCTTTTAATTCTATTTTTAATGCTTTCGCTTCTTTATGATAGATTTCAATTGTAACGAAGATAACATCTACAGATTTCATATCTTCATATGAAATTGTCTTGAAAGCTATTTTTGATTCTGCAGTTGCTTTAAACCCATCATACCAGATGTGAAATGCAGCTCTCAGTGATTTTTCATCTAGAACGATACGTGTTTTTATGATTGAAGCACTACCAATGATCCAGAAAACTATGAAAGCTATTGATATGATTAAAAGAACAGTATAATACCATTTATCAAATGTAAAAACTGCATAAATGCTTCCCAACAACACTAAGATTGCTCCCAAAGAAATCAATATATAACCTATACTTATTTTAAATCCATCATACGTCTTTTTCATAAATCCCCCTTAGTTCTATATTTAATCAACATCTTAAAACTTCATAAATGAACAATTCTATCAGATAAAACTACGAAGCCACACCCCAGTTCACTGTTGAAGCACCAAAGTTGTTCCAATCAGCACTCCATCCTAATGGTTGAGAGAGAGCTTGGATATTAATCGTTAATTGCGTGCTAACATAAAATGCGTTTGATTTAATCGTTGAAACAGTTTCAGGTATATATATTTCAGCTAATGATGTGTTACTTCTAAAAGCATACGTACCAATCGTCATTAACGATGAACTAGGAGAGATATCAAACGTAGCTAACTTAGAACAATTATCGAAAGCATAGTCATTAATCATCGTAGCACTATCAGGTAAAACAATGGTAGTTAACTCATCACAATTACTAAATGCCATAACACCAATTGATAGTAACGTATCAGGTAAATCAATCGTCATTAATGCGTCACAATTAGCAAATACGCCTTCGAAAATTGTGCTTACAATAGAACCTTCTGGGAAGATCACTGTTTCTAAGGCTGATGCCATATCAAATAAGCGGTTATTTAACGAGGTCACAGCTAAAGGTATTCTAAATTCAACTATAGATTCACAATACTGAAAAGCATATGCACCGATGAAACTAACACCATCAGGAAGAACAATTGAAGATAGTTCAAAATTAGATCTAAAAGCATATGCATAAATATATTGAAGTTCACTGTTACTATCAAATAACACTTCTTGTAAACTGTAATTACTTTCAAATGCGTGCTCACCGATAGCTATTACTGAAGAAGGAATAGTGATTGTTTCAATGAAGTAATTAGATTGAAAAGCATAATCACCAATATATTCTAATAAACTACCTTCAGAAAAAATGATATCTTTTAAAGCATAACAATTATTAAAAGCATATTCTTTAATTTCGATGACTGATGCAGGAATGATAATCGATTGTAATTGTATTGCATTTGAAAAAGTAGAAGCATTAATCGCTGTTATATTTGAGGTTCCTTCAAATTCGAATGAAGTCATACTAGATGTTCCACCAAATGCGTATTCATCGATAAACATAACAGACTCTGGGACAACAAATGATTCTAGACTTGTGCAACCATCAAATGCAGATAATCCAATAATTTCTAACTGTGATCCAGGTAAGAAGGTTACAGTTGTTAATGCAGAAGCTTCTTCAAAACTGCCTCTACCAATCAAACTAATCGTCTCAGGTATAAGAACAGCTTCTAAAGTGTTATTTCTTGAAAATACTTTTGGACTTATATTGTTAACAACAAAATGATTTAAATCAATAACCACTTCAGGATAAATCTCTATATCACTTCTACCATCATAAGCAATAACCGAAGCGTAATATACATCATTCGTTTCATTATATAAACCTAAATAAGTGACACCTTCTACTTCGGTAATACCTTTGACAGTATCTGAAGCACATAATAATGGATTAATACTATTTGGATCCCAAAGACTTTGATCAGTTCCTTCCATAAGATAAATCATGACATTTTCTGTATCAGGAAAAGCAAATTCTCCAACTGACACTAGTGTGTTTGGAACAAATATTGAATTAACAGCATAATTGTTATCAAAGGCAAAAGCGCCTATATCAATAATTCCTAAAGGCAGAATAATTTCCTTAAGATATGAATTATCAGCAAAAGCAGAATCACCTATTGTTAATAAAGTAGATGGAAACTCATAATGAGAGAAAGGCGCATCAGTAAAGCTAAAATCAGCAATCTCTGTTATTCCTTCTTTAAAAATGACTTTTGCGTTTTCAAAGTCATAAAACACACCAGGAGCAGATATAAATAAGTCATCGAACTCACCACCAGCAACTGTAAATTTACAATTATCAAACATGACACCAATTGATGATCCATAAGGAATACTTTCAATGATAGGTGTTGGATTGGTTGCATTAACTGTAAAATCTGTATTTGAAAAATAAATATCAGAAGATTCCGATCCAACATTTAAAAATCCCATACTGTTATCAAAATCATCAACTTCATCAATGATTATTGAGGAATCATGAACAAATAGACTCAGATAATTGTTTTCAGAAAACAAAAGAGGGGTTGTTCCAGATATCGTAGTTTCATCGATATTGATACTTAATTGCTGATTATTCATGATATAAAACCCGAAATAAACCATATCCCACTGACAATTGGACATGTTTAAACTTATATTTTGACTGTTAAAAATTAATAACCCATAACCAGCATTTCCACTAATATTCACATTTATCAAATTAAGATTATAGTCTAATACATCACTCATTTCAATAAATGAAGATGCTTCAGCTCCAGGAAGAATGTTATTTAAAAAGATGACATCTAAGTCACGTATCGTTAAATAACTATTTGTAGGATAACTTGATTCAAATGTATTTGAGACTTTTGAATTGTTTATGCTAATACTATTTTCGTAATTATAAGTGAATAACTTATAACCATTACCATTGATGGTTACAGGTCTATAAACTTCTATTTGCTGATAGATTGTTATATCATTAGCAAAGATGATTTCATCATAAGATCCATTAGCTAAAGCCTTATTAAGCTCACTGACATTAGAAACACTAATTGATGTATTTCTTTGCCAACGTGCATATAAGAATAAATCTTTGTTAACTAAATCACCATGAACGATATGTCTACTATTCGCATGATTTCCATCATACCAACCTAAGAAAGTATATCCTGATTTTACTGGAATTGGTAAGTCAAGCGAAGTTTCATAAGGTAACACAAGAGGATCTAAACTGTTACCACCCTCACTATTAAATGCTATTGTATAAGAATTAATACTATAGATGGCTAAAACTGTGAGTTCTGTTGTTACATTGGAAAAATCAACACTCCAGTTAAGGAAGGTATAACCTTCGACTACTGGAACTGTAGGAGCAGTAGCTCCTTGATTATCTCTAACATATTGAACATTGATGACATACCCATTAATACCTAAGAACTGTACTAAATTAAGATTACTTAACTCTCCTAAGTTTACGATAGTAGCATCTGTATAAGTGATAATGAGTTCACCTAATTCATTAATCAAGAGTTCTTGTATACCTAAGCCTTCTAAACTTGAAATATTATACATATTATTCCAAGTTAGTTCTCCTTCATATTTCCACTGTAAATAATCGCCTTCTACGCGTAATAATACTTCTAAACCATCAGTTCCTGATGGACCTTTTAATGTGATAAGATCAATTAAATTCTGCCAAGTCTCATCACCTACATATTTCCACTGGATATATCCGGAATCAACTCTTAATGTAACTTCTCTTCCATCTAATCCAGCTAAGGTAGATAAATTAACAAGGTTAATCCATGTAGAATCACCAACATATCGCCATTGTATATATTCTAAAGTTGTATTAAATTCTACTTCTTTACCGTCAACACCATTGGTGCCATTGGTACCATTGGTACCAGCTGGACCTGTCAGTGTTATTAGATCAATTAAGTTTTCCCATG
>CAYJBI010000127.1:0-4075 GCA_964368345.1 uncultured Mariniplasma sp.
TTCTTTTTATCCTGTGAAAATAAACGGTTGAAAAACCCTTTTTTCTTACTATCAATGTTAAATATCTCTGAACTAAACTGATGATCAACAACGATGAATCCATTGAAACGATCACGTTCAAGTTTCTTTAATATTTTTAGAATATCTGTTTTCCCATACCCCATTAATTCAGGTTCACCCTGATGATTTGCATCATGTGCAAATAGTACAGAAATATAACTCTTAAGTAGGCGATATGTTGTCGTTAAAGATTCACCATTTGCCATAATCGTCACTGGATCAAAAGCAATCGTTAAATATTTAGATTTCATCTTATTAAAAATATAGACATATGTATTAACTTTATACCCTTTATCTATTTGTAAAACAATTTTTTTATTAGCTCTCGATGCAGCATCGATAAAATCACCCAATCTTTTCTCAATCGTCTCAAATTCTTCGATAATATGATTAATAATTGGTAATTTTAAAAAGATGTGATTAATTTTTAATCGCTCAGCAACCTTAAGCATATACTTAAACTCATCAAGAGCTTCATGATGCTTATGCTCATCATATGGATTATACGGTGTTATATTAGAATCTAATATAGAAAACTTTATCCGCTCACTCTTAGAATCAAGTAATATCTTTTTAAGTTCGCCTTCTGAAAGTTCAATGAGTGGAACCCCATCAAAAGATCGAAGCGCTAAATATTCAATTTCATGTTTTTGAGCTTTTTTGATACTCTCATTTAAACTCGTTTTTCCATCTTGATTGAAAAAACCGGTTATCATAGGTTTCATACATCCCTCCACAAATACATTAAGATTGAACCCGCAACACTGACATTTAAGCTTTCAACACGCTTAGTTTCAATATGCAACGCTCCATCTGCTACATTTTTTACTTCCTCTGATATTCCACGGCCTTCATTACCTAATATGAAGACTATTTTACTTTGTTTCGATACATTTCCTTCATCATGTGCATCTGCATAGATGATTTTGTACTCCTCAGATTTCAATTCTTTAATAGCTGTTACTAAAGGTCTTCTTTCAACATATACATCAAAAAGTGAACCTTTAGATGCCCTTATTGTTTTTTCATTATATAGATCTGCGCAACGAGGACTTAATATAACATGTAGAAAACCAAAAGCTGATGCACTTCTTATCAAAGCACCTACATTATCTGGATCTTGAACATCATCTAACATAAGAATACGATCAGATTTGATTACTTCTTGTTTTTTCTTACAAACTGCAATTAAATCAAAATATGTTTCAGCTTGCTGTAAATCATCCATTAAAGATTTATCATATAACGTTCCCTCTTCATGAGGATTAGACGTAATAATCTCGTTGATGATATCATGTTTTTTCGCAGCATCAACTAAATGTCTCCCATAAACAAGAAACAACCCATGTTGATCACGGTATTTTTTTAGTTTTAATGACTGATACAGTTTAAATGTTTTATTCTGTTTCGATGTGATCAACAACATCACTCATTTCTTTATTATAATTTGAGGTAGCTTCAGAAACAGTAAAGCCATAGTTTCTAATATCGATTGGTTTCTTTTCATCGATAACCAGTGTGATAATATTTTGAAGTGCTTCTTTAATCATGATTTCATAGTCAAATGTATTTTCATACTTTGCAGCATAAACTTCCATAGGCTTTGTCACTGGTTGTTTTGGAACATAAATACTACAACAATCATTAAATGGACGTATAGAGATATCATAAGTCTTAATCGTATTTGATATTCTTATAATATCTAGTTTATCATAAGTAATAAGTGGACGCAAAATTGGAATTTTTGTGACACCTTCAACAACTTTCAAAGATTGAAGTGTTTGAGAAGCAACCTGTCCAACTGATTCACCATTAATTAACGCATGGATATCTTTCTTATATGTAAATCTCTCAGCAATGCGGTACATCATACGTCTCATCACAGTAATCATATAGGGTTCATAAACATTTTCTAAAATAGCATGATGTAACTTCATGAATGGAACTATATGTAATTTAATTTTTCCATTAAGACAGTATTTTGAAAGTACTTTAGATAAATCAATTACTTTTTGAACAGACTCAATGGGTGTCAGTGGTGTACTTTCAAAGTGAATCAATTCTACCTCAATCCCTTGTTTAATTGATAAAAGTCCTGCTACTGGACTATCAATACCTCCACTCATCATTAGGAGTGCTTTTCCTCCAGTACCAAAAGGATATCCACCCATACCTTTGATCTCTTTTAAATAGAGATACGCGCCTTCAATACGAATATCAATATGTAGAACACTCTTTGGGTGTTTAACATCAACAACCATCTTCCACTGAGTGCCATCTAAAATCGGTTTTGCGACTGTTTTAGAAAAATCAAGGCTAGTTATTGGAAACTTTTTATCAGTACGTTTTGTCTCAATTTTAAACGTTACACCATCTCTATCAATTTCATGATTAAGTGTATGAATTGCAGTCTTAATAATCGACTCCATATTAGGCTCACAAACATATGCAATTGAAAAATCATAGATACCAGGAATCATCTTTAAACGTTCAACAATCGTATTTTCATCATCTTCTTGATAATCAATCATTACACGATCATGTCTTAAGACATATGAAACTGAGAGATCTGAAAGTTTATATAACATATGTTGACGGATTCGTTTAATGAAGTAGCCAATATTCTGTCCTTTTAGCATCATATCACCAAAACGAATCAGTATTCTTTTTTTCATTCTATCACCAAAACTATTTTACCATATATGCTATAATATGAACGGTGGTGATAACATGAAAAAATATGATTTATTAGAAGCTGCAAACATCTTGCTTTCTGAACAACCCAATGAAATTGCAATCCTTTCAAATGCATCAGCATTCATTAACGATACAATCGATCAACTTAACTGGGCAGGCTTTTATCTTTATGATGGAAAAGTCTTAAATGTAGGTCCTTTTCAAGGTAAGGTTGCTTGTTCTACCATTGAGCTTGGACGTGGGGTTTGTGGAGAAGCAGCAATAAGAAAAGTAACCATGGTTATAAAAGACGTTCATAAGCATGCAAATCACATCGCTTGTGATGGAAATAGCCGTTCAGAAGTGGTTGTTCCTATTTTTATAAAAAATAAGTTATATGGTGTACTAGACATTGATAGTCCAATCGTTGATCGTTTTGATCAGGAAATTGTTGAATTCTTTGAAGAATTCGTCCAATTACTTGTAAAAACAATTGACAAATAATACCCTATAGGGTAAAATGTAAGGCGTCGGTAAAAAGCAGGCAACTTTTTATTCGAAGTGAGATCCCTACCATTTGGAGCCCTTAGTAACCATTTACTGCTTGATGGTGAAAAGAACATCGGGATACCTTCGATATAAACTTATTGCAGTTTTTGCCTACCAAAAATAAAAAAGGAGGTAAAAATTATGTCACGTTACACAGGACCTACATGGAAAATTTCACGTCGCTTAGGATATTCACTTTCTGAAACAGGAAAAGAATTAAAGAAGCGTCCTTATGCTCCAGGTCAACATGGACAACGTCGCTCAAAAGTGAGTGATTATGGTACACAGCTCCATGAAAAACAAAAAGTTAGATTCACTTATGGTGTTTCTGAAAAGCAATTTAGAAAAACTTTTGAAGAAGCTAATTTAAGAGAAGGTATACATGGTGAAAACTTCTTGAAATTGCTTGAATCTAGATTAGACAATGTTGTCTATCGCTTAGGTTTAGCAAAAACAAGATCACAAGCTCGTCAGCTCGTTAACCATGGTCATATGCTCGTTGATGGTAAAAAAGTTGATATTCCTTCATATCGTTTAGTACCAGGTCAAAAAATTTCATTGAGAGAAACTTCAAGAAGCTTAAAAGTTGTTATTGAAGCTTTAGAAGCTCAATATGCTTCAGTTGACTTTGTATCATTCGACAAGGATTCAATGACTGGAACATTCGTTCGTTATCCAGAACGTAATGAAATCCTACAAGAAATCAATGAACAGCTTATCGTTGAATTCTACAACAGATAACAAATGAAAGATTGTGCCTATGCACAGTCTTTTTTTTACGGATAAAAAA
>CAYJBI010000128.1:0-4075 GCA_964368345.1 uncultured Mariniplasma sp.
TATTAAATAATATATAGAACATGATAAAAACTGCAACAATGCCAACAACTAAAAGTATAAACCCTCCATTTTGAAAAATGCCGAAAGCTGCTCCATAATTTCTAATATATCCGATACTTAGTATACTTGGTATCCACACTCTAACTTCATTAAGCTGATAATAATTCGAGAATAACTGTTTTAATCCTAAATCTATTGCTAATAAAACAACAATCCATAGTATTTTCTTTTTCATTTTTATTATAAAATAAAAAAGAATCCAGATTTTAATTCTGGATTCTTATCAATTATTTAACCTCTCTTAATAATCGTAATCCATTTATGATAACAACTAGTGTACTACCCTCATGAATCAATACAGCATAGCCCATGTCCATCATACCTAAAATATTCATTGTTATTAAGAATAATACAACAAGCATAGAGAAAATAATATTTTGCCATACAAGTGATCTTAATTTTTTTGAAACTCTATGTGTATATGCAAATTTATTTAAGTCATTTTTCATAAGAACTGCATCTGCCACATCAATAGCAATATCTGTTCCCTCACCCATAGCAATACCAATATCAGCTGCTACAAGCGCTGGTGCATCATTGACACCGTCTCCAAGCATCGCCGTTGTACCATATAACTCTTTTAATTCTGTAATAATTTTGGATTTGTCTTCTGGAAGTACATTACCTTTAACTTCATCAATCCCTAACTGTCTACCTATTGCTTCACCAGTTCTTTTTGCATCACCGGTAATCATGACAGTATGTATATTTTGTGCTTTAAAATATTCAATTGCTTCCTTTGAAGTTTCTTTTGGAATATCTTGTATAGCAATTAATCCATATACTTTTTCGTCTGTTCCAAAGTAAATAACAGTTTTTCCATTGTATTCGTAGTTCTCTGTTTGTTTAACAATCTCATTAGATACATTTTTATATGATGATGGTTTTCCAACATGATAAGACAGCCCCTTATAAGTTGCAGCTAATCCAACACCTACAATATTTTCTGCTGTTAGTTTTACTAATTTTCTATTACTAAAGTGCTTTATAATAGCATCAGCGAGTGGATGATTCGATTGTTTTTCCATTGAAACTAGTATGTCTAAGAATAATTCTTGATCATCACTGGTAACTTTCGATTCAAAGAAAACATCTGTAACGACAGGTTTCCCTTGAGTTAGTGTCCCTGTTTTATCAAAAGCAACTGCTTTTAAATCAGAAAGATTTGATAGATACGATCCACCTTTAAACAACACACCTCTTTTAGCAAGATTTGAAATTGCAGACAAGGTTGCTGGTATATCAGTTGCTGCAAGCGCACAAGGTGATGCCCCAATTAAAAATACCATCGTACGATAAAAACTATCTGTTTGTCCCCAATTAAACACATACAGCCCTAGTAAATAAAATAATGGTGCTAGTAAAAAGATGACTGTTACATAAATAGGCTCAAGTTTTTTAATAAACACTGCGGTTTTAGATATGTTACTTTGTGTTTGGCTAACAAGTTCTACAATTTTAGCAAAAACCGTATCTTTGTTGTCTTTTGTAACTTCCATCTTGAATGCACCTGTGCCATTAATCGTGCTACCAAAAACACTGTCTCCAACTTTTTTATCAACTGGAATTGATTCGCCAGTAATCGCAGATTGGTCGATAACTGATTGTCCTTCATAGATAATACCATCTGTAGGCACTTGATCCCCATTTAAGACTTGCAACTTATCTCCAATTTTCAATACCGAAACATCAACAATCTCAATACTTCCGTCTGCTTTAATTAATCTTGCCGTAGTTGGATTTAGCTTAAGTAAATTTGTAATTTCCTTTTTACTTCTACCCTCTGCGTATTCTTCAAGGAAATGTGCACCTGCAAAGATCAATATAAGTAGTGCTGCTTCTCTATATTCTGCAATTATCATTGCACCAACCGCAGCAACTAACATTAACAGATGGATATTTGGTTTAAATCTTCGTGCTTTAATACTTGATTTTATAGTATCTGTTACACCTTCAATAATAATATGGTACCCTGATAAGACAAGCGCTGAAATGTTTAATATATTTCTTATTATGTCATTATCTTTTATGAAAAGTCCTACAACATATGCAACAAGTCCTAAGAAGAATAAAACAACAGCACTTTTCCCTCCGTGACTATGTCCAGCGTGATCATGACCGCTGTGATCATGTCCTTCATGACCCTCGTGCTTGTGACTTTTGTGTTCATGCTTATGATCATGTCCTTTATGGCCCTCATGCTTATGTTCTTTGTGTTCATGCTTATGATCATGTCCTTCATGACCTTCGTGCTTGTGATCGTGTTTTTCTTGTTTTTCTTTATTCATAATGATATTCCTCCTTAACGTGTTCCACTGCCTGATCAAAAATATTATATACATGTTCGTCTGACAATGAATATATCACTTCTTTTCCCTTCTTCACATAATTTACTAAATTAACATTTCGCAAGACCCTCAGTTGATGTGATACTGCACTTTGCGTAATACCAACTAATTCCACAATTTCACTCACTGAACGTTCTTTATTCTTTAATGCATAAATAATTTTGATTCTTGTTGGATCGGATAAAGTTTTAAACAGAATACTGACTTTATCTTCTATTCTCAACTCTAAGAATGTTTGTTCTGCCATTTTTGAAGCCTCCTTTACTTATTAACCTAATGCTACATCTAAAATCATCATAATTGCAAACCCAATCATGAAACCAAATACTGCATGGTGTCCATGATCACTAGATTTTTTATTTTGCGCAGCTGGAATTAATTCCTCAACAACAACGTATATCATAGCCCCTGCTGCAAATGCCAGAGCGTATGGTAGCATTTCTTTCATTGTTGTAACTAATAATGCCCCAATCACTGCCATAATTGGCTCAACTATAGCTGAAGCTTGTCCATACATAAACGCTTTTTTTCTACTCATACCTTCCTGTCTTAAGGGAATTGAAACTGCAGCACCTTCGGGGAAATTTTGTATACCAATACCAATTGCTAAAGTAAGCGCAGCGACTGTTGATGCGGCAATTGCAGTTGCCGTATCCCCTCTATTGATCGCTCCGAATGCAACACCAATAGCAAGTCCTTCAGGAATATTGTGAATAGTAATCGAAAATACTAATAGAATCGTTTTCTTTAATTTAGTCGGAATACCTTCTGCATCATTAACTTTTGCGCCAAAATGAAGATGAGGTATTATTTTATCTGTTGCATAGAGGAATACTCCACCTAATAAAAATCCTACAGCTATCACAAGCCAAGCAGGTAGTGCTTTGTTAATTTCTGCCCACATAATAGCTGGATCAAGAAGACTCCAAAAACTTGCTGCTACCATGACTCCGGCTGCAAAGCCATATATTATATTCAAAGTTTTTTGTTTTATATTCTTTGCAAAAAAAACTAATCCCGCTCCAACGGATGTTATAAACCACGTGAACACTCCTGCAATTAATGCTTGAACCCATGTATCTAACTCTATAAACCAATCCACGTTAAAACCTCCTTAATTTATAGACTTTCGCGTTCATATGTTTATATGATTACATATTCATATGTTTATATTATATTCCTTACTTTAATTTTTGTCAACATTATAAACTAGTTTTCTATAAAAATTATGAACATTATTGAAAGTTCTTATATAATAATTTTAAAATAAAAAAAGCACAACCCAAGATTTAACCCTTGAATTGTGCTCACTTTACTTTTTATTGACATTTTTAGATATTTCAATGACTGATTCTATCGCATGATTAATTTGTTCATCAGATACTTTAATATTATGATCATTAAGATATTTATTGATGCTTGCTACAACGTACTTTTTCTTTTGATCACCGTTTTTGTATATCCCTTCTGCTGCCATACTTATTCCTCCAATTATATAAAATTTGGCTATCGTGTTAACCTACTTAAATTTTACCCCCCCCGCTAAAATGTCAATATGTGCACGGGTGTTTGATAGCATGTTTGTATCCTTTTTGTCTCAAATCGTTAAATTGTAGGGTAATCGTTAAATAGTTGATTAGAAAATAAAAAAGAGACCTAATAATAGC
>CAYJBI010000129.1:0-4052 GCA_964368345.1 uncultured Mariniplasma sp.
ATCATCATATACTGAGATGATTACTGGTACAACAAATCCCATTTGCTCTTTTGTCGCTTCATTAAATTGAGAACAAAATGCTTGGATATTCACCTGCGCTTGACCAAGAGCTGGACCAACTGGTGGCGCTGGATTTGCCTTGCCGGCTTGAATCTGCAATTTAAGAACACGAACGACTTTTTTTGCCATGCACACAACCTCCTTCTTTTGCATAAGTATGTGGTATGAATCGCTTCTTCCACTATGGTGTGCTTTCACACGCGATATCATTCTATCATTTAGGGTCCTCTTTGTCAATCAAAAAAAGTGAATTAATTGATTTTAGCTCCAAAGGGGAATAGTGCAAGCTGTGCAAGCTTAAACCATTGTAATCCAAAGGGAATCCCTATAATGGTAATACAGAAAATAAGCCCTAAACCAAGATAACCTAACATCATTTCCCATCCAAATATAATAGCCCAAATGATATTGATGATAGGGTGTTCAGAAAATCTTGTATCAATATCTTTTTCAAACGGAAAAATCACAAGTTTTGCAAATTTAAACGCTTGTAACCCAAAGGGTATGCCTATAATGGTTACACATAAAAGCAAGCCTAAAATAAGCCATAGTAATGCTGCTATAGCTCCCCGAAAACAAACCAAATAATATTACCTAATGTTTTCATATCGAATCCTCCCGAACACATTATAGCAAAAATAGAGCTATGAAAATACATAACTCTAAAATTTTTATTTTATTGAATGATTAATCCAATACTTTAAAAATCAAAATTTTTTTCATCCTTTAAGTTGATAAAGGTGTGTTGTTGGATTATATTCCCATAAACTTGTTTGTGAAGTTATTGCTCCATAATACGTGTTCCACCAAGAGGATGTAAGTGAACTTCTTAAATTAACGTAGTTTGTCGATGAATGTGTTGATTTTTGTCCTGTCATCTTATTATAGGATGTTGCGTTATTAACTAAGACCGCTTGATTACTTGTATTTCTGTAAAGTGTAATTTGTGAGCTTCTTGAATTGGTTGTTGTCACATTGTTACCGGTCGTAGTTCCTCTTAAAATGCCTGCTTGTGTTGTCCAAGTAGTTCGTGTAGGGTTGATAACTCTTGATCGCATAAAACCTGTTGAAAACACATGTGTAACAGTTGCAGTTCCTGAGTTTCTTCCAATCATACTTGCAACACCAAATGTTGTAACTGTTGATGTTGAAGTGCTTTCTAAACTAGCAAAAACAACTGCACGATTGATTGTTAAACTACTATTGGTTCTAGTTGCTCCAACTAAACCACCTATATTTGTTAAAACAGTACTTTTTACTGAAGCTTCAACATATAAATCATTCATGATGACATTCGCGGTAGTGATTGTTCCAACGAGTCCTCCAGTACCGTATGTTGTCTCTGCATACCCTCCAACAATTTCTGTATCAATGATTTTGATATTTTGAATTGTTACACCAACTTGAGTTGTCACACCTTCAGCAGGTTGAATTACTCCTGCAATCGTGCCCGCAGGATAACTAGTATTAATAACTTTTGATGAACGTATTCGAATATTGTCAATAAGATTGTTCGTTCCTTGGATTCTACCTACAAGTAAACCTGATGTAACAGCATCTCCTGGGGCATAGTTAAATTCAATGTTTTCAATATTGAGATTCCTTATGGTTGCACCATCAATGACGCCAAAGAGTGCACGAAGATTAGTTGCTGAAAAATTTGAAATAATCTTTCCATTACCGTCAAAGTGTCCCTTAAAAACTATAGCATCATTATTAATCCATTCTGGATAACTCATATTTTGAAAATCAATATTTTTCGCAAGCACATAAGTATTCGTATTATTATTTGTTGTGACTGCTTCAATAAACTCTTGCGCCGTATATATAGGAATTCCATCGTACCAAGACCCCAAAGAAATAGATGATTGATTCTCTTGCTCGGTGCCGTAAACGCTCGATGCCCAATAGGCAAAAGACATACTTAATGAGAAAAGTAAGTTTGCGATAATCAGGATAAAAATGATATTCATTTTGATGCTAATCACTTTCAAAAATAAAACTCCCATCAAATGCATCTTTGCATTTTCTGAGAGATTATAGCATTAAAAAATAACGAAATCAACTAAAATATGTTGCTTTTCTTAATATTATATATTTATTGTATAAAGGTTATACTAAAACCCACATTCATCATGGTCACATGCTTGACTATCATCTTGATTATCAAGTGTTTCAAGTGGATTTTCTTCTGACCATATTTGTTCAAGTGCTTGTTTAAAATATGCGGTTTGTTGAGCTCCTGACACCCCATATTTTCTGTTTAAAACAAAGAAAGGAACACCCTGAACACCAATTTGACGAGCTTCTTGTTGTTCAAATTTAACTTGATCGGCAAATTCATTATTAACTAATACCTTCATAGCATCTTCTTTAGATAAACCAACTTCTTCAGCTAACAAACTAAGTGTTTCATAATCAGCTAAATTTTTACCATCAGTAAAGTATGCTTTCATAAGGCGCGATGTTAAGATTTCTTCTTTTCCTATCGTGTTAGCCCATTTTGCTAAACGATGTGCATCAAATGTATTTGTCATTTGAATAATATCGTAATTATACGTTAAACCAACCGTTTTAGCATTTTGTGTAAACATTTTAAAACGATCCTTTGCTTGTTCGACAGTCGTATTATGTCCCTTAGCAAAAGCTTCGTATGCATTACCAAGCATAACTTTTGGTGCATCCGGATTCAATTGGTATGCTTTATAAATAACTTCTACTTTATTCTTGTGTTTAAAACTAGCAAGCGCTTCTTCAAAACGAATTTTCCCAATATAACAAAAAGGGCATGCAAAATCTGACCAAATTTCTATTTTCATATAATAATTCCTCCATATTCAGATAATATTATAACAAGTAAATTTTAAAAAATGGTATATTTTGCTTTATATTTTACATTTTCTAAAGTATTTATGTGCTTTATCGTGAACTTTTTTAAGTTTAACTATAAAATGGAGTTGGAGGTGTATCACTATGTTTCATTCGAATGACACATTACATGTCAGTAAAATAAGTTTACTTGTTTTACAATTGAAAAGATCTTTAGAGTTTTATCAAGATATTTTAGGTTTTAGAATTTTGAATAGAACATTAACATCTGTTTTATTATCTGCTGATGGTAAAAATGAAATGATTGAACTTATTGAAGACCCTCATGCGATACCTCTTGGTTTTACTCAAGGGTTATATCATTTTGCTATTCTCATGAAAAAAAGAAGCGATCTCGCTTCTATCCTTAAACACTTAATTAGCAAAAGATATCCGATTACAGGAGCTTCAGACCATGGCGTAAGCGAAGCGATTTACCTTGATGATCCCGATGGTCATGGTATCGAGATTTATATTGATAAACCTATCAGTGAATGGCCAAAAGAAAATGGCATTTATACAATGTACACGCATGCACTAGACATGGAGTCTTTAATGAAAGAATCAATCAGTCCTCTTCATTATCAAATCGCTAGCGATGCTATGATTGGTCATCTTCATTTTCATGTGCCGTCACTTAAGATTGCTCAATCATTTTATGTCGATATTCTAGGTTTTCAAATCTTTTTAAGTGATGCTTCTTCTGTAGTTTTTATCTCAGATGGTGGTTATCATCATCACTTGGGGTTAAACACCTGGCAAACCGGTGCACCACTTTGTGAGAAGCGTCAAATCGGTCTAAAATCATATGTTTTAGATGTCCCTGATAAAGATTATCTCTCTTTAATCAAAAGGCTACATTCGGCTAATATAGAGATCAATGAAATCGATGGCAATCCAATGATTGTAGATCCTTTAGGTCAAAAGGTTTTTTTAAATCGCGTGTGATCAGTTATTCAACATAAAGATCATTAAAATAGATAATAGCCACATCGATGACATCATGATTGTGTAAAACATGATACGAAGCTTAATCGATAAGATTGGGCTTTTTTGTTTTCTTAAAAAGCTATATAAACGTGATGAAATCAAAGCAGTCAATGCTGAAACAGCAAAGCTAAAAT
>CAYJBI010000130.1:0-4050 GCA_964368345.1 uncultured Mariniplasma sp.
CGTTTCAAGTGGTTCTGGTTTCTTTTTAGCTATTTTTAAGACTTTTGTTTCGTCCTTTTCTTCAATAGCATCAAAGATGTCGATGAGATAACCTCTGCCAAGGTCAGCTTCTTCAAAGATTTTTTTACCAAACTTATTTCCTGTGTACTTTAAATCTTGAACTGTGCAAGTTAGACTACCTTTATCTCCTAAAATGAGAACATCCACATTTTCTTTTTGTTGTTGTTTGCTTAAACGAGCGATAGAGACAGCCAAGTGTGGGTTTGCTTTTTGATGTTCGATAATGAGAATACCTCTACGATTTCTGTTATAGATAGGTAATTCTTCAACAACATCTTTAATCACATGACCACGAGATGTTAAAATAATGAAATCATCACTCGGTTTCACAAAACGTGCACCTACTAAATAATCACCGTCTTGTAGTGACATACTCTTCACACCACCGGCTTGTAATCCGTAAAGTGGAAGTTCTTCAGTTTTAAAACGAAGTGCGTAACCCTTCATTGAAACAGATAAAATATTAGGTTTTTCACTGATATCAACACTTTGAACTTCATCACTACTGGATAGTTTCATACATCTGATAGGTTTATTATAGCGAGTCACTTCAAAATCAGATAGTTTTGCTTGTTTCATCATACCTTCTTTTGTAGCAATCAAGATGTTTGATTCATTTTTAAAGTTTGTAATCGGTAAAACACGGACGAGTGTCTCATTTTTTTCGATAGGAACAATATTATTAATATAAATACCGAGATCTTTCCACTTTTGCTCATCGATTGTAAAGACTGGAAGGAAGATATAATTACCTAAATTTGTAAATATAAGTAATGTATCTAGCGTATTAACCTCTACTTCAAACATTAAAGCATCATTTTCTTTTAATCCACAACTTTGTGATGCTTGATAAGATCTTGTTGAAGCACGTTTTATATAGCCATCCTTCGTAACCCCAATCATTACTTTTTCATCACTGATTAAATCTTTCTTATCAATCTTAATATTTTCAATTTCAGCCTCAATCTCAGTTTTGCGAGGTTCTCCTAAAGTATCTGACATCTCACTTAACTCACGCTTAATAACCCTTCTAAGGGCTTGTTCTGAACTTAGAATATGTTCTAATTCTTTGATTCTTTCAGATAAACCAACAGATTCTTGCTCTAAAGCAATAATATCTGTATTTGATAAACGATAAAGTTGTAGTGTTACAATCGCTTCTGCCTGCATTTCAGAAAAATCAAAGGCTTTAATCAAGTTTTCTTTTGCATTTTGCTTATTTTGTGATGCGCGAATAATTCTGACAACTTCTTCTATCACTGAAACCATCTTGATTAAACCCAAAACGATATGTTGTCTTTTCGATGCTTTAGCAAGTTCATAATTCGAACGATTGGTAATAACATCTTTTTGATGATCAATATAAGCTCTTAATATAGGAAGAACACCGACTAAAACAGGACGATGATTCATAATAGCGACCATATTGTAGTTATAAGCTACTTGAAGATCAGTGTTCTTAAATAAGAGATTTAATATAAGTTGTGCATCTGCACCTTTTTTTAAATCAATGGCTATTCTTAAACCTTCTTGGTCGGATTCATCACGAATTTCCAGGATATCTTCAACCTTTTTATCGATTCTAAACATATCCATTGCTTTCACTAAGTCAGCTTTATTGATTTCATAAGGAATTTCAGTGATAATAATACGATCTTGTGATTTACTCATTTCTTCAATCTTACTTTTTGAGCGAATCACGATTTTTCCTGAACCTGTATCTAGTGCTTGAAGAATACCTGCATGACCTTGAACAATACCACCCGTTGGAAAATCGGGACCTTTAATAATACGCTGAACATCATCAAGTGTCATATTTTCATTATCGATATATGCTAATGTGGCATCAACAACTTCTTTTAAGTTGTGTGGCGGGATATTAGTTGCATAACCAGCTGATATAC
Organism: uncultured Mariniplasma sp.; assembly: GCA_964368345.1. Lineage (GTDB taxonomy): Bacteria > Bacillota_I > Bacilli_A > Acholeplasmatales > Acholeplasmataceae > Peloplasma. Next base: position 1,965 of record CAYJBI010000130.1, read on the forward strand.
CTTTTGCTCCATTGACTAAAAGATTAGGGAATTTTGCAGGTAATACAACAGGTTCTAGTTCTTCATCATCAAAGTTTGGGACAAAGGGAACTGTTCGTTTATCGATATCACCTAATAATGCTTCTGCAGCTTTTGAAAGTCTTGCCTCAGTATAACGCATCGCTGCTGCAGAATCGCCATCAATTGAACCATTATTTCCATGCATATCAATTAAAGGAACTCTCATTTTGAAATCTTGAGACAAACGAACCATAGCATCATAAATTGATGAATCTCCATGTGGATGGTATTTCCCCATGACTTCTCCAGCAATTCTTGCAGATTTTTTATAAGGTTTATTATGAAGCATGCCTAATTGTTGCATAGCATATAAAATACGTCTTTGTACAGGCTTTAGCCCATCACGAGCATCTGGAAGCGCACGATCTTGAATAATATATTTAGAATATCTTCCAAATCGTTCTGAAACAATGTCTTCTAATGAGGATTCAATGATTTTTTCTATGTAATCATTCACTTGTTTAATCACATCTTTAGCCATTATTCTGCTCCCTTCTGGAGATCAAAATCATCACTGACTTCAAAATCTACGTTATCTTCAATCCAACTGCGACGTGGTGAAACATCGTCTCCCATAAGAATGGAAATACGTTTATCAGATGCAGCTAAATCATCAATACGCACTTGTATTAGCGAACGAGATTCTGGATTCATAGTCGTTTCCCAAAGCTGGTTTGCGTTCATTTCTCCAAGACCCTTATAACGCTGTATGGTATAAGGAGAGTCATCAAGAATGCTTTTAAGTTCTTCATCACTCCATGCATATAAAACTTCTTCTTTTTTACCTTTTTTACGTGAGATTTTGTAAAGAGGTGGTTGTGCTAAATAAAGTCTTCCATCTTCAATCAATGGACGCATGTATCTAAAAAAGAATGTCAACAATAAGACTTGAATATGTGCTCCATCTGTATCAGCATCTGTCATAATGATAATCTTTTTATAGTTGCATTTTTTGATATCAAAATCAGCACCAAAATCAGCACCAATGGTATAGATCATCGTCGAAATTTCTTCATTCTTTAGTATTGCATCTAACGATGTTCTTTCAGTATTTATGACTTTCCCACGAAGGGGCAGAATTGCTTGAAAACGACGGTTTCTACCTTGTTTAGCAGAGCCACCTGCAGAATCACCTTCAACTAAAAAAAGTTCGTTTAAATTCTTGTCTTTTCCTTGAGCGGGAGTTAATTTCCCAGATAAAAGAACTTCCTTTTTTTGTCTAGACTTTCCATTTCTAGCTTCATCTCTTGCTTTTCTAGCAGCATCTCTAGCACGTTGTGCTGATAGAGCTCGATTGATGATTTGAGATGCAACTTCCCTGTTTTCTTCTAAAAATGTTGTAAATTTATCGTAAAGCACATAATCAGTTGCATTTCTAGCCTCAGGTGTACCAAGTTTTCCTTTTGTTTGTCCTTCAAATTCAAGGACATCTTCTGGTATACGTAAAGAGATGATTGCTGTGAGTCCCTCACGGATATCTGAACCATCTAGATTTGGATCTTTATCTTTCAAAATACTATATTTTCTTGCATAATCATTAAGACATCGTGTTAAAGCAGATTTAAACCCAATTTCATGGGTTCCCCCATCTTTTGTTCGAACATTATTTACGAATGATAAGATATTTTCTTGATAACCATGGGTAAATTGTAAAGCAATCTCAATTTCGATTGTTTTTTTCTTGTTTTCACCGACTTGATAGGGTGCTTCAATGAGCAAGGTTTCATTTATCCCATTTTTATCGTTATTTAATAATTCAATATAGGCTTTAATACCATCATCATACTTAAATGATTCCTTTTGAGGTTTTCTTAAGTCAATTAAATTCATACGTAAACCTTTAATTAAAAAGGCTGATTCACGAATTCTTTCTTTGATTAAATCATATTGAAAAAGTGTTGTTGAAAAAATCTTTGGATCTGGTTTAAACCAAACGGTTGTTCCAGATTTTTTTGTATCACCGATACGTTCTATCGAAGAAATTTTTGATCCACCCTCACTAAATCGTTGACGCCAAATACCACCA
>CAYJBI010000131.1:0-4040 GCA_964368345.1 uncultured Mariniplasma sp.
TCTTCATGCATAGCAATTTGAAGAACAGAATCAGCCGAAGTATAGACAATTAGATTTCCTGTTCTTACATGTTCTTCTCCAAGATCTCTTATAATATCAGTACCTGAAGCACTCATGTTTCCAACAACTTTACGACCTGTTTTTTCTTCGAGTTCTTGAATTAGTTCTTTAGGAAAACCAGTATCGGTAAATGTTTGGAATGGTTTTGTTATATACATCCCCATCATTTCCCAGTGTCCAGTCATCGTATCTTTACCTAATGAAGCCTCCTGGATCTTTGTATAATAAGCTTGAGGGTTTAAAACAGGTGGAACATTTCTAATAGGTGCTATATTTCCATAACCTAGTTTTTGTAAATGAGGTATATCGAGATCCATTTTTTCTGCAATATGCCCTATCGTGTTTGATCCTAAATCATTATAGTCTTTTGCATCTGGTGCTTCACCAATCCCAAGACTGTCTAGTACAATTAAAAATATACGTTTAAACTTCATCATTATCCTCCTTCGCACGTGGATGTGCGTTTTTATAAATTTCTTTGATTCTTTTTTGACTAATGTGTGTGTAAATCTGTGTTGTTGAAATATCTTCATGACCTAATAGCGATTGAAGTGTTCTTAAATCCATACCATTTTCTAATAAATGAGTCGCAAACGAATGTCTTAATGTATGTGGCGAGCACTCTGTTGTAACACCAGAGTCTAGTGCAAGTTTCTTTAATAATTTGAAGAATCCTTGTCTAGATAATCGCTTGCCTTGTTGATTAAGAAATAAAAACTGTGTTTTTTCTTCATTTAACAAAGGCTCTCTACCTTTAATAATATAGTTTCTTAACGCGATAACTGCTGGATCTGATATAGGAACCATTCGTTCTTTTGACCCTTTACCTTTAACGATAATATAACTTTGATTTAGATGGATATCAGTCATTTCAATATCTAAAAGTTCAGAAACGCGAAGTCCTGATCCATAAATCAGTTCTAATAAAGCAGTATTTCTTAAACCTAGTGGTTTACTTAAATCAACTTGATTAAGAATAGATATGACTTCATCAACCGATAAAACCTGTGGTAAATGTTTTTCAATCTTTGGAGATGCAATATGTTTGACTACATCTTCATCAACTTCTTTTTCAATCATTAAGAAATGATGAAAACTTCGTATTGCAGTTAGTTTTCGAGCCATACTCTTCGTAGTCATTTGTCTTTTCAAACTTCTCATATATGAATCAATATGAATTTTCTCAATTAACTCAGGCTTCTTAATACCGTGTACTCTTTCTAGGAAACTTGCATACTGCAATAAATCTCTCATATATGAATCAATGGTATTCTTACTTGAACCTTTTTCATTTTTCAAATAATACTCATAATCTTTCAATATGTATTTCATACAAATACCATAAAGACCTGGTTACCTAAAAATATACCTTTGTCAGTTAACTTGAGTCTACCTTCTTTGATTTCAACTAAGCCATAATCCATTTTTTCGATGAGTTTTGGATATGTTTTTAATAAATTGATACGATATTTTTTTTCAATATAATCGATGGATACACCTTCTATTTTACGAAGTCCAAAGATTAACTCATCTTGAAGTAACATTTCATTTGATTGATATTCTTTTTTCTCTTGCCAATGATTCATATAATCAGGAAGTCTTCGATAATTGCTAGTTCTATGGTTATCAATAAAACCATGAGCACCGAGACCAACGCCAATATATTCTCCTAATGTCCAATAAAGCATGTTATGCATTGAATAGTGCTTATTCTTTGCATAATTTGAAATCTCATAATGTTCAAATCCTTGTTTTTTTAATGAATCCATGACATGCTCATACATGGTAGCTTCCATATCTTGGTCCATTTCATGAAACTTGCCTTTTAGATACTGATGATAAAAATATGTTTTCTCCTCTAAAATCAATGAATAACAAGAGACATGTGTAATATCTAATTCGTTTATTTTATCCAAATCATATTGTAAATCTTCCATCGTCTGTTGGGGAATAGCATATATCAAATCAATGGAAATTCTTGGTATGTTCAATGATTTAAGGTGATTAACGACATCAAAAATCTGTTTTTCTGTATGCTTTCTATTGAGATAATCAAGAAGTTTTTGGTTAAATGTCTGAACACCTAAACTAATACGATTAACCCCATATTTCTTAAAGAGTTCTCCTTTTTCAGGTGTATAAGATTCAGGATTAACCTCAATGGTAAATTCAGAACTATTGATATCTTTAAGTGCATCAAATAAGCGTGTTAATTGATCAACGTTTAACATTGAAGGTGTTCCTCCTCCAATATATATCGTATCAATTGAGGAAAAATGATTTTTATAAGTATCAATCTCTAAAGAAAGTGATGAAAGATAATCATCTATCATTGATGGATTTTTGGGAACTCTTTTTGCAAAATCACAATAATGACAAATGGATTCACAAAAAGGAATATGCACATATAAACCTTTCATTTGTTCACGTCCTCTACTTATTTATTATACCAAATTTGGTTTACATAATAAAGAACAGTGACGAGTTTACTCATCACTGTTAGATAGAATCGCCATGAATGCTTCTTGAGGAACATCAACACGTCCTAGAGTCTTCATCTTCTTCTTACCTTCTTTTTGCTTAGAAAGAAGTTTCTTCTTACGAGATATATCTCCACCATAACATTTTGCCAATACATCTTTTCTCATTGCTTTAATTGTTGTTCTCGCGATAATCTTGTTTCCTATTGCAGCTTGAATAGGAATTTCAAACATCTGTCGTGGAATTAAATCAACCATTCGTTCACAAATAACTTTTCCTCGGTTGTAAGCAAAATCACGATGAACAATAAGAGATAGTGCATCAACTACTTCACCATTCAATAAGATATCCATTTTCATCAAATTCGATGGTTTATAGCCACATAACTCATAATCAAAGGATGCATATCCTTTAGTTGATGATTTTAATTTATCAAAGAAATCATAGACTATCTCTGATAATGGTAGTTCATAGGTAATATGAACACGATTTGCATCGATATACTTCATATCACCAAATATCCCTCTTTTTTTCTGGGAAATATCCATAATGGCACCAACATATTCTTTAGGACTCATGATGGATGCTTTAATGTATGGTTCTTCAATGCGATCGATGCGTTGGGTATCCGGTAATTTTGATGGATTATCTACGGTAATCATTGAACCATCTGTAAGATAAACATGATAAATAACAGATGGTGCAGTCGCAATTAAATCAATATCGAATTCTCTACGAATTCTCTCCTGTATGATATCCATATGTAGTAAACCAAGGAATCCAGTTCTAAAACCAAATCCTAAGGCTTGTGATGTTTCTGGTTCGTATAATAATGAAGCATCGTTTAATTTTAATTTTTCTAATGCATCTTTTAAATCTAAAAACTGATCTGCATCAATGGGATATAATCCACAGAAAACAACACTATTCATCTTACGATATCCAGGAAGTGCTTCTTTTGCATGTCGATTAGCATAAGTAATTGTATCACCAACACGAACTGTATCAATATCTTTAATGCTTGCAGTAATAAATCCAACATCACCAGGTCCTAATATATCACGCTTTACGATTTTTGGCGTATGAACACCAACCTCTAAAACTTCATATTTAGCTTTGGTCGCCATAAACTCAACGATATCACCTTTTTGAATGGTACCGTTAACTACACGGATATATGAAATAACTCCTTTATATGCATCAAATACAGAGTCAAAGACAAGTGCTTGTAAAGGTGCGTTAGCATCACCTTTCGGTGCTGGCACATCCGTAATGATTCTTTCTAAAATTTCTGTAATACCAATACCTTCTTTTGCAGATGCTAAAACAGCATCTTGTGCTGGTATCCCGATGATATCTTCAATTTCTTTTTTTACCTTTTCTGGTTCAGCACTTGGTAAATCAATTTTATTGATGACAGGGATTATTTCTAAATCATTATCAATTGCTAAATAAACATTAGCAAGTGTTTGAGCTTCAATTCCTTGAGCAGCATCTAC
>CAYJBI010000132.1:0-3981 GCA_964368345.1 uncultured Mariniplasma sp.
GTGGGTCTTTTGTCTTTCGTGACTTTTGATAATAAAAATAGAAATCCCTATTAAGTAAAAAAAGAGGAAAAATTCCTCTTAGAATATATTCATTAAGTCGCGTATATCATTTATGATCCTATCAGCGTTTTTAAATTCATCAAGACTACCATATCCATAATTGCATCCAATGGTTTTAATTTTATTGAATATTCCTGTTTCGATATCGATATCACGATCACCAATCATTACCATTGGCTCTAATAAAGTGGATTTGATCTTCTGTAAAATATTCTTTTTAGGGATGTAATCATACATTTCTGCAACAACAAACATATCAAAATATTTTTCTAACTCAAATGTCTTTTTCATTGCTTCCATATAGTAATTCTTCGAATTTGATAAATATATCAGTTGATATCCTTTATTTTTTAGATAAGTAAGAACTTCAATCACATTTGGGTACAATCTAGCTTTACCTTCACTAATAGCGATACCCATTTGATCTGAAACCATTTGACTAGCTTCTTTAAAAATATCTTCACTTAAATGGGGAATAAGCCTCTGCCACATATCTTTTGGGTTTACCCCAAGAAATACACTAATCTCTTGATCTGTAAATCTACGATTAGGAGCAATTTTTTTTAAAGCTAATTGATCATATGCTTTTTGGAAAGCATCCTTATAAATAATCATGCTCTCATGAAGTGTTCCATCCCAGTCAAAGATGATTGTTTTTATATCACTAAACATATTTAATCTTTAAACTTTAACATGTGACCCATTTTTTCTTTTTTAGTTCTCATGTAAAGTTCATTCCTTTCATTATGATTGAGTTGAATTGCTTCTCTTGAGGTAATCTCAATACCATGTCCAGAAAGTCCTTTTAGTTTTAACGGATTATTTGTCATAAGTTTGACTTTGGATACACCTAAGTCAGATAAGATTTGTGCACCAATCCCATAATCTCTTAGATCTTCATCAAATCCAAGTGCAAGATTTGCTTCTACGGTATCCATACCTTCATCTTGTAGTCCATATGCTTTAATCTTATTGATAAGACCAATACCTCTTCCTTCTTGTCTCATATAAAGAAGTATTCCTTTTCCTTCTTTTTCAATTTTATCAAGTGCAGCATTAAGTTGTTCACCACAATCACATTTAAGTGATCCAAATGCATCACCAGTTAAACACTCAGAGTGAACACGAACAAGAACTTCATCTCCTGGTTTAATATCACCTTTGACAAGTGCAACATGATGTTCACCATTTAAAGCATTTTCAAAACCAACCATTCTGAACTCACCATGAGAAGTAGGTAGATTTGCTTCTGCAGCTCTTTTAATGAGTGATGCGTCTTTCTTTCGGTAACTAATAAGTTCAGCGATACTTATAATTGGCCATTTTTTTTGTTGAGCTATTTCTTTTATTTCATTGATAGAATATAAAGTGCCATTTTTTTTAATCATTTCTACTGTTAATCCAGCAGGATACATTAAGGCTATTTCAACAAGATCCATAATCGCTTCAGGATGTCCTGCTCTTTTTAGAACGCCACCTTGTCTAGAAATGATTGGATAAATCATACCAGAAGATTCAAAATCACTTGGTTTTGAATTGGCCTCAGTCATTTTATGAATGGTTTCAACAATGCGATCAAGACCATCATTACTTGAATTACTTAAACCCACAGTAAACCTTGAAATCTTCTCACTTAGCAAAATTCTTTCATATGTTGCTTGAATTTTTAACTCTTGAAATCTTTCTTTGTACGCGATAACAGAAATTGCACCATGAGTTAACTTCTTAACTTCTTCGAGTGATTTTTTAGAAATTTTACTTGCTGCAAAAACGATTTCGCCTACGTTATCTTCTTCATCATCATCTACAACAATGACAGGTAATCCATTTTTAATGGACTCTACTGCTTTTTCAATATCATTAAACTTCATTTTCTTCACCTTTAATAAAATATCCTTCCATCATTATGTCTTCATCAAACATATACTTTTTGATATGTTCTAATCTATATGCATCCTTCATAAGAGAAACTCCTTGTCCTGAAATTGGTGATAAACCTTGCCCTCCTACGATTTTAGGTGCAATAAAAACATATGCTTTATCAACTATTTTTTGTTCAATGGCAGTTCCTAAAAGATAAGATCCGCCTTCAATTAAAACTCCATCTATTTTTCGTTCTCCAAGTTTAATAAGAAGTTCTTTTAAATCAAGAGGGTTTGTTTTCATCTGAATAAATTGAACACCAAAATCTTCATAGGATTTCATTTTATCCTTACTTACATGTATGCTAACGATTATAAAGGTCTGTTGTTGGTTTGCAGTTTTAACAACATAACTTTCAAGTGGAATTGTTAGCTCTGGATCAATAATAATCCGAATGGGATTTCGAGATGGTATTCTATTTCTACGTGTATCAAGATGTGGATCATCTAGTAAAACCGTATTAGAACCAACCATAATCGCCATATACTGATTTCTTAACTCATGAACGAAAGCCCTTGATTTTTCATTGGTTATCCATTTTGAATCTTTATCTTTTGTCGCTATTTTACCATCTAGCGTCATGGCATATTTTATTGCTACAAAAGGAATTTTCTTACTGATGTATTTTAAGAAAATTTCATTTTGAACTTTTGATTCTTTTTCTAAAATACCTGTTTTTACAATAATTCCTGCGTCTTCAAGTAATTTAACACCTTGACGATTCACTAGTGGATTAGGATCTAATTGACTGATAAATACTCTTTTTATCTTTTTCTCAATGATTTTCAGTGCACAAGGCGGTGTTTTACCATAATGAGAACATGGCTCAAGAGTGACATACATATCTGCACCTTCTACATCTTCGGTAGCATTATTAAATGCATTAACTTCTGCGTGATGTTCTCCAAAGCATTCGTGATAACCTTCTCCTATAATTTTTCCGTTTTTTACAATGACTGCACCAACTAAGGGGTTAGGATTGACAAACCCTTTTCCCTTATCTGCAAGTTCAATTGCTTTTTTCATAAAGTATTCTTCATCATGAGAATTATGATTCATCAGTTTCACCTTTTTTCATTGAACGTTCTTCGTTAATCTTTGTAAGAATCGTATAGAGTTTCTTTACATCATCATCTTCTACATCAAGTGATTGGTACATTTCATATGGAATATGTTCAGCTTTTTTAGCAAGCTCAATACCTTTTAGAGTCAAGTCAATCCATACTTTTCTTTCATCTTCAAAATCTCTTGTCCTTTGAATCAGCTTTTCAATTTCAAGCTTTTTAAGTAGTGGTGTTAGAGTTCCTGAATCTAAAGATAATTTTTTTCCTAACTCAGAAACAGTTTGATGATCGTTTTCCCATAAAGCAATCATCGTGACATATTGGGTATAGGTTAATCCCAAAGGGTCAAGCAAGCTCTTATAGTTTTTTATTATTTCTCTTGAAGATGAATAGAGAAGGAAACAAAGCTGATCATTCAGCTTCCAATTCATTTAAATCACCTCTTGTATATATTTTTCAATTCTATCTGGTGTAAATCCTGGACCAAATCGATGAATAACAACACCTTCACGATTGACTAGAAACTTAGTGAAATTCCATTTAATCGATGTATTAGGAAGTAATCGTGATAACAAACTCACTTTACCACCATCACCAATATCTTTTTTCTTTTCATTTTTTAAATACTTATAAAGTGGATGTGCATTTTTCCCATTAACGTCAATTTTAGCAAATGTTTTAAACTTTGTCCCATAGTTTAGTTCACAAAATGACTTTAATTCTTTGTCGCTTCCTGGAGCTTGATTCATAAACTGATTACAAGGGAAATCTAATATTTCAAAACCTTTTGACTGATAGGATTCATAAAGTTTTTCTAAACCTTCATATTGAGGAGTTAATCCACATTTGGTTGCTGAATTAATAATGAGTAAAACTTTTCCCTCATAAGTTTTTAACAAAACATCCTTTTGGTCAACATCTTTCACTGTAATAT
>CAYJBI010000133.1:0-3946 GCA_964368345.1 uncultured Mariniplasma sp.
ATTTTATCTAATTCATGTTTATATGATAATACGAATTAGTGTTCATAATTAGAAATTAAAGTACACTTTATTTATATAATAAACTGCATAACATGAATTTTTACTCATAATTATTGACAAGTATATTTCAATATGTTAGAATAAAAACGTATTATGAATAGTTATTCACATTATAATAAAACGGTTACATAATTTAAAATATCTTTATAAAGCCATCATTCATATTTTTAAGTTGTGTGACTTATTTTTATAAAAAAAATGAAAACGCTTTTAGGAGGAAGATTAATGAAAAAGGTTTATGTGATTGGAGCCAAGAGAAGTGCAATAGGTTCGTTTATGGGTACCCTTTCGTCCCTGCATCCTGCAGATTTTGGTTCACAAGTTCTCAAAGCATTACTGAAAGAAACTAAAGTTAATGTTGATGAGATTGATGAAGTTCTTGTAGGTAATATTTTACCAGCGGGTCTTAAACAAGGGGTTGCAAGACAAATTTCAATCCTTTCTGGTATTCCATCAAAAGTACCTGCTTATGGGGTTAATATGGTTTGTGGATCTGGCATGAAAACGGTTATGAACGGTTATTCAAATATCGCTTTAGGCCTCAATCATTTAGTGGTTGCCGGTGGGGTGGAATCAATGAGTGGTGCACCATTCTTAGTGCCTGGTCAAATTAGATCAGGTGTAAAAATGGGAGAACAAGTTATGAAAGATCATATGCTTTATGATGCTTTAACAGATGCTTTTGAAGGATATCATATGGGTATTACTGCAGAACACATTGTTGAAAAGTATCAATTAACGCGCGAAGAACAAGATGCTTTTGCATGGGAATCTCAGAGAAAAGCGATGGCTGCACAAGATCAAGGTAAATTTAAAGATGAGATTATCCCTATTATTATTCCAAACAGAAAAGGCGATATCGTTTTTGAAAATGATGAATATATTAATAGATCTACATCATTAGAAAAGCTTTCACAACTTCGTCCAGCTTTCAAAAAAGATGGTTCTGTCACGGCAGGTAGTTCTTCAGGTATTAACGATGGTGCAAGTTTTATTATCTTAGCATCTGAGGATTATGTGAAGACGCATAACCTTAAACCTTTAGCTGAAATAGTTGGAATTGGTCAAGGTGGTGTTGATCCATCGGTGATGGGTTTAGGTCCTACCCCAGCCATTAAAAATGCTTTAAAACATGCTGGTTTAACAATTGATCAAATCGATGGATTTGAATTAAATGAGGCGTTTGCTGCACAATCACTTGGAGTTGTTAAAGAATTAACTGAGGCTTTTGGTATCACAAAAGAAGATATTCTATCTAAAACAAATCCTAATGGAGGAGCAATTGCATTAGGGCATCCAGTTGGAGCAAGTGGAAATAGAATTATCGTCACATTAATTCATGAAATGTTAAAAAAACCCTCATTTAATACAGGACTTGCAAGTTTATGTATAGGTGGCGGTATGGGTACTGCAGTTATTTTAAAGAAAGTTAAATAAAGGAGAACATATGATGAAGCGTTTAGAAAATAGAGTAGCCGTTATTACTGGTGGTGCTAAAGGATTAGGCCAAGCTATGGCAGAATTATTTGCAAAAGAAGGAGCAACCGTCGTTGCTGCTGATATGGGTGAAATGACATATACATGTGAAAATGTCCATCATTTTCCACTTAATGTTACCGATGTAGAAGGTGTTCAAAAATTCTTTGATGATGTGATTGCTCGTTTTGGTAAAATTGATATTTTAGTTAATAATGCAGGGATTACAAAAGATGCAATGACAAGAAAAATGACTGATGATCAGTGGAATTTAGTCATTGATGTCAATTTAAAAGGTGTATTTAACTTAACACGTCTCATTGGGCCACATATGGAATCAAATGGTTACGGTTCAATTATTAATATTTCATCCGTGGTTGGTGTTTTCGGTAATATCGGACAAGCAAATTATGCTGCAACAAAAGCTGGTGTTCTTGGATTAACTATGACATGGGCTAAAGAATTTGCTCGCAAGGGTGCAAATGTTAGAGTGAATGCGATTGCTCCAGGATATATTATGACAGATATTTTAAAGACAGTTCCACAAGAATTACTCGATGGTTTTGCTAAAATGACGATGTTGGGTAGACTCGGTCAACCTCACGAAATTGCAAATGCTGCATTATTCTTAGCATCTGAAGAATCATCTTATGTGACTGGACAAACACTGAATGTTAACGGTGGCATGCGTTTATAAAGATTAATGAAAGAAAGTAGGTGTTCCACATGAATAAAGTCAATGTTGGAATCGTAGGAACTGGTATATATCTTCCCAAAGGTCGCATGACAGCACGTGAAATTGCTGAAGCGACTCATGGTGTCTGGAGTGAACAAGCAGTTATCGATAAACTCGGGATACGTGAAAAAGTGATTCCTTCAGACTTACCTCACGATGGAACACAAGAGATGGGTGCATTAGCAGCACTTGATGCCATCAAAAACACAAAAATTAATCCACTAGATATCGATGTTATCTTAAGTGTCACTGAAGAATGGAAGGAATATCCTTTAACCACCTCTGCACTTTATATACAAGATCGTATAGGTGCAATAAATGCATGGGGAATCGATGTTCAAAATCGGTGTTGCACCACTGTATCAGCTATCAAAATGGCTAAAGATATGTTAATATCTGATGATGAAATTCATATGGTGATGGTTGTTGGTGGATATCAATTTGGAGCTTCAGGTTGGAGTTTCGGTAAGGTTAGAGGTATTGAATCAATTACTGAGGTTAACGCAAAATAAAAGCGTCATGAAACGAGGAGTGGCATTTATTTGCCACCCCTCATTTTATAAAAAGAATTTTACAGGGTATAAAGGTGTTTATTTTAGCGTTTGAGAAAATATATGTCCTTTGAATTAAGATTCTTTTAAATCGATATTTCGTACGTATAACGTTAAAAAGAGGATAACTAATATGTTTGATAAAAGACAAGTTGTATTAACAAATGGTGAAGTGATTCATTACCTGGAACAAGGTAAGGGAAATAAGGTATTACTGCTCATTCATGGCAACTTTTCCTCATCACTTTTTTACACACCACTTTTAGAGAGGTTACCCAAAGACATAAAAGTCATTGCACCTGATTTAAGAGGATATGGAGATTCATCCTATTATCGTAGAATACAGTCTCTAAAAGATTTTGCAGACGATATGTTTTTGTTTTTGAAGCAAAAAGAAATAAGCTTTGTTTCCATTGTTGGATGGTCATTAGGTGGCGGAGTTGCATTAGAAATAGCTGCAGCTCATCCTGAATTGGTAGATAAGCTAATACTTATTAACTCAACGACACATCGCGGATATCCAGTTTTCAAGAAAGACAGCAATAATCAATTTCTTGTTGGACAGGTTTATGAATCACCAGAAGAATTAGGAAAAGATCCTGTTCAAGTCATTCCATTATTGGAAGCACAGAAAAACAAGAATTTTGCAGTCATGAGTTGGGTCTATGATCAAACTATTTATACAGTGAATAAACCAACAAGTGAACAAAATGAGTTGTGGATTAATGAAGCGTTAAAACAGAGAAATTTAATTGATGCAGATTGGGCTTTAGCAAATTTAAATATGTCTAGCCAGCACAATTTCTATAACGCAGGAACTAACAATATTCAAAACGTCAAATGTCCAGTATTACATACATGGGGTAAAAAAGATATCATCGTTCCTGAATATATGGTAATAGAAAATGTGAAAGCATTGGAGAAACAATCTTCATTAATAGTATATGATAATTGTGGACATTCACCACTCGTTGATGTTCCTGATCAATTAACAAAAGATATAGTTGACTTTATTAAATAGAGAATCTACTCTAAAGGGCGCAAGCCCTTTTTTTTATTCAATGCATTGGAAATTTGTGTATTAAAATAAGAGCACCTAAAATCGTATGTTTAGTATTTATAA
>CAYJBI010000134.1:0-3810 GCA_964368345.1 uncultured Mariniplasma sp.
CATTTTTAAAGATACAGGAGAGTTTTTTGATCTTGACAGAATGACCTTTTATTATTATGACCAATCAACAAACACCATACATTTAATCTTTGAGTGGTGTCATTTAGGTGTTGAACCTAGACAAACTAGAAAATACCAAATACATGAGAATGATTTATTCTTCGAGCAATTCATAAAAAATAAAAACATTATCTTTGAAGATGTATCAAAAATTGATTTAAATGATTCTTGGTTATCATATTTAATTAGCGATCATATTAAAGCCTTTCTAGGTGTCCCTTTATGTTCAAAAGACTCTCTTTTAGGGTATATTTCACTTGAGAACCAACGACGTCCTCAATCATTTTCTTCGTTTTATGAACAATGTTTTTCATTGTTTTTTCAAGCACTTGCACTAAGACTATCATACGAAAACATCATGCAAGATATTAAACAACACGAAGAACAATCTAAACTTTTAACAACGAATAAGTATACATTCTTTTCTAATGTATCTCATGAAGTAAGAACGCCACTTAATGGTATTCACAATGCTCTTTATCTTCTTCAAACAACAGATCTTACGAAAGAGCAAAAAAAATATCTTGATATGGCCCAAACAAGTGTTGATGGTATTTCATCTATTGTCGAACGCATTTTAGATCTTGAAGCACTTGAATCAGGGAATTTAGATGTTCAGTTACGCCCTTTTAACATTGAAGATGAAATGATTCGTTTAATTCGTTTATATCAAAGACAGATTGAACAGAAAAAATTATCTTTGATTTTTGAATATGATTATCAAATTAAAAATGAAGTGATAGGTGATGAAAGAAAACTTCGTCATATCCTATCACATATCCTGAACAATGCTGTCAAGTTTACTGAACAAGGAGAAATTAAGTTCAGTGTTCAAAAGAAGAGTGAAGATTCTTATCATTTTCAAATAAAAGATACGGGAATTGGTATGTCTAAAGAAAACATTGATAATCTTTATGATGCTTTTTTCCAAATTAACATGACTGATCAAAAAGAATTTCAAGGTCTAGGTATTGGTTTAACCGTCGCAAGCGAATTAACCAAGTTACTTAAAGGAAGAATCTCTGTACAAAGTGAATTAAACGTTGGAACAACTATGACTGTAGAACTCAAATTTCCTCCAAGTAAACCACTCTCATATAAAGAAACAGCAAGTTTATCCGTTTTAATTTTTAGTAATGGAAATCCATCTTTAATAAAACCTTTGTTTGAGTCTCTTGATCTTAATTTATATGACGAATCAAACATAGACAACAACAAGGTTGATGTCATTATTTTTGAAGCACCCATTCGATTAAACGAAACCATCATTCAATTTAAAGAGCTTTATGGGCATGATGATTGTATGACATATTCCATCAGACAAATGAATGAAAAACGCATGCATAAAGTAGATGGTGTCATTGAGTATCCGGTTTCTCGAACAACCATGGTACAAAAGTTAATGTCAAATTACCATAAAGCAAGAAAGACAGTGACGTCACCTTATACCAAACAGCTCTCAGGAAATGCTTTGATTGTGGATGATAATCGTTTAAATCGTGTTGCATTAGAAGGTATTCTTCTAAAACTTGGAATAAAATCAAAACTTGCAGACAGTGGATCAAAGGCGATTGAAATGGTGAAAAATGAATCATTCGATTTGATACTTATGGATATCCAAATGCCCATTATGGATGGGATTGAAGCCACAAGAAGAATTCGTTCACTCGGAAATTCATATCAAATGATACCTATCGTTGCAGTAACTGCAAATTCATACTTTAATGATTATGATATGTTAAAAGCTTCTCAAATCAATGATGTTATTTTTAAACCAATTAAGATAGAATCCCTCGGACAATTACTTAGAAAGTATTTAAGTGGTACAGATACAATAACGATTCCACAAGAGATTCTCTCTTTTGATCGTTTAGATTTCCTTAAACGATTTGAAGGGTCTTATGATATTGCAAAAGAAGTTGTTGCTACCTTTCAAGCGGAGTATCCCAAGGACTTAGATCACATTAAAGAAGCTATTGTCTCAAAAAATAATGAAGATATTGTTAAAACTGCACATTACTATAAAGGATCATGTACTTATTTAAGCGGTAAACGTTTAGTTTGGGTATTGAATCGTATGATGGATCTAGCTAAAAACCATCAACTTGACGAAATGAAAGAATTACTCCATTTACTCATCATTGAAACAGATGAGTTAGTCAAACAGCTTAAGTCAATGAAAATCATCAATTAAGCATGGTTAGTTAAATTATGCTTAACCTATGTTAAACTTGAAACAAAGGTGATTATATGGATAAAGAAGATTTAAAGAAGAAATTAACTCCAATTCAATATCATGTTACACAGGAAAATGGAACTGAAAGACCGTTTCAAAATGATTTTTGGAATCATCATGAAGAAGGCCTTTATGTTGATATTGTCTCGGGTGAACCACTATTTACATCAAATGATAAGTTTGATTCAAGTTGTGGATGGCCAAGCTTTGCAAAACCTATTCAATCATTAACTACAAAACTAGACAAAACATTTGGTATGCACCGTACTGAAGTGAGAAGTCCAAAAGGAGACAGTCATTTAGGACATTTGTTTACTGATGGACCCAAAGCATTAGGGGGACTTCGTTATTGTATTAATTCAGCGGCTCTTCGATTTATACCAGCAAGCGAACTAGAAAAACAAGGTTATCAAGAATATCTTAAATACTTTCAAAGAAAAGGATAAATTATGTCAGACTATCAGGTTGATCCAGAATTAAGAATTCTTAAACCACTCAAATTTAAGAAATACACAAACACAAGACGATTTATGGCTAATTTTATCTTTAATTTAACCATGATTTTTACGAGACCCAAAAAAGGGATTAAACAAAAACATTTTTGGATTAGAGGATATCGTCACTTAAAGATTAAAGTTACTTTATATTCATTAAAAGATCAAAATGAAGCTTCTCCAGGACTACTATATATTCATGGAGGAGGATTTCAAATGGTAGGAACACCTGTACATATCAGTATGCTTCAACAAATTGTTTTAGAAACTAAGCATAAAGCAGTTTATGTGAGATATCACTTATCTCCTAAATATCCTTATCCAACAGCACTTTATGATTGTTACCATGCACTTCAGTGGATGAAAGAACATGCTTTATATCTAGGTATTGATGATAAACACATCTCAGTAGCTGGAGATTCTGCTGGAGGAAATCTTGCCACTGCTGTTGCCTTATTCTCTAGAGATCATGAAGGTCCAAAGATTGAAAGACAAATGCTCTTGTATCCTGTTATTGATCAAAGACAACAAACAGATTCTGTCAAAGAATACACAGATACACCCATGTGGAATGCTATTTTAAACAAAAGTATGTGGGAGATATATCTTAAAGATGGTGATCACGGGATGATTCAATATGCATCTCCATCTTATGCAGATGTACATAGTTTACCTGAGACATATATTGAAACAGCTCAATATGATTGTTTAAGAGATGAAGCGATTGAATATGCTAAAAAGTTATCCCAAGCTGGTGTAAAAGTTCATGAATTTCACACGCTTAAAACGGTCCATGGATATGATGCAGTTTTCTTCAGCAAATTGGTAAAAAAAATGATGGTAAATCGTATTGCATTTTTGAAAGGTGAACTTTAGAATCACAAATATTCATTAATTTAAAGGTTTCTTTTTTAGAAAGAAGTCTTTTTTTTCTTGTTTTTTATGAAAAGTTTTCATGAGATCTTTTCAAAAATACAGGATAAAATTTGATTTATGTGAAATTTTTCTTTTTGCCAAAAA
>CAYJBI010000135.1:0-3765 GCA_964368345.1 uncultured Mariniplasma sp.
CAACACCATATAATTCAGCACTTGGATATTTAATACCTGCATCAAGGATGAAATAGTTTTGATCAACTTCGATCACATACATATTTTTCCCGTTCTCTCCGAGACCACCTAATGCAAAAAAACGAATTTTACTCATTTAAACACTTCCTTAGCAACGTCTTTTAATATTCATATTATATCACGTTTTTTTGATTACTCAATCATTTTGATTCATAACTATGTTATGATATTATTAGGTGAGCCAAAATGATCAATTATCCAATTAAACGTAAATCACATGTCAAAACGACTAATTATGCGAATTTAGGTATGACACTTGAATCTGACATTGAAGCAAGTAATTCTTACTACTTAAATCATCAAATTGCTGTCATTCACAAAAAGCCGACACCGATTCAAGTCGTGAGTGTTAGTTATCCTGCAAGGAATAAAGCAAAAATCACTGAAGCATATTATAAAACACCATCTACGACTGATTTTAACGGTATTTATAAAGGTCATTATATCGATTTTGATGCAAAAGAAACGAATTCAAAAACATCTATGCCATTAAAAAATGTGCATCCCCATCAGATTGACCATTTAAGAGGTGTTCAACAACATGGTGGTATTGCTTTTCTTATTGTTCATTTTAAACCCTATAATGAGTATTACCTATTACCTTCACAAGTTTTATTTGCATATTGGGATGAACAGAATAAAGAAAAGGGACGAAAATCCATCCCTTATGAAACGTTTCAAAAGGAAGCTTATCTTATCCCTTTTGGATTTCAACCTCGATTAGACTATTTAAAGATTATTAATGAGAACTATTTGTTACAGGCTCAAAAATAATGGCGATTCTCTTATGTGTCACAAGTAATATTAATAAGACAATCACTGTAGTCGTAAATATATAAATAAAGTTATATGCTATACTATAAAACCAAATTGATTCGTTAACTGATTGGAAAATTCGTGTTGCAATATTATGTGGTTCATCACCATTTTCAACTTGAGATGCTGCATATGAAATACTACTTCCCCATAAAATAACTCCCGAGATTGATGCAGAAATCAATCGAATAACGCTAACAAATATAACAGATACCGTTAATCTCGACTTGGAGTTAAGTGATTGTTTGAATAAACCTGATAGTCCAAAAGCCATGAATGGTATCACATAATCAAACATGATCAAATAAAATATTTTAAATGCACTCCATGTTTCACCTGTCCATGATTCCAATGTAATTCTTAGTGTATCGATATAGATAAGATAGTCGAACCCGAAATTGTAGATTGCATAAATAAAACCTGCAATCAAACCATACTTTAGTCCGAAAAGTATACCAATAAGTACTAAAGGTAACATGGATAATCCAAAAAACTTACCACCAAATGGCATACTTGCATTTAATCCTGGTATTGCACTAACAATTATGTCGAGAACAATAGCAACTACAAGCAAATTGATGGTCATGAGCATAAATTTTGTTTCTGTCTTTAAAGTCATTTCTTTTCCTCCATGAAAATAAAAAAATTTCAATGGATAACCAAAGAAATTGATAGTAGAATAGATACTATTCATCAACTATCCCTCCGCTGGTATCATCCAGATCAGGTTCGCGGGTCGACGAATATCGTCCTCTCAGCTCTTAGCTCCCCGTAGTGATCATTTATAGTATATCATGTAAATAATAAAAATCAAACCAAATACTTAAGGAGTCGTTCTATGCCTAATGAAGTTATTGCAGCTATTGTTTTATTCGTTTTATTCTTACTATTTTTATTGCCCAATATACAAATTGTGAAAACTAATGAGGCAGTTGTTGTTGAAAGATTTGGTAATTTTCTTAAAGTTGTTGATCAACCCTGTGTGTTTTTCTTATTTCCACTTGTTGATCGTGTTGTCCAAAAAGAATCACTTCTTCCACAAAATAAGACCCTAATCATCACGAAAGATAATGTTTCATCTATTTATGAATATACTTATAGTATTACTGATATAAAGATGTTTTGTTATGCTGAGACTGAATCTTTACGTATCATGGAAGAAAAAATGAAACATCACATGATCAATATATCAGATTCGATCAATGACTTAAGTGAATTAGTATTAGATTACGGAGTTAAGCTTGAGGAAATCAAAAAAATTAATAAAAATAATTAATAATAATTTTTCTTGCATTTTCAATAATTTAGTATATAATGAAAGTGTAAGGAGTGATTAGTATGAATATCGTATGGTTCAATGAAAAACCAAAAGATTGCATCGTTACCATTGCAGCGGGTAATATCACACTCAACAAACCTGCAACTAATTTTTTTGAGAACGCTTATAGCGTCATGTTAGGAATTGACAAAACCCAGAAAGTCATCGTCATTAAGCCACTTCATAAGGCTGAAGCTATTCGACATGACATTCCAGAATCAAATAAATATAAGATCACAGTTCGCTCATCTTATAGCAGAATTGCAAATAAAGCATTTATTGATGAAGTTGGTAATCTCATTACTTCCGACTTCAATCAAGAAACAAAAAAATTTAAGGCTAATTGGCAAAGTAAGGATCAAATTCTTCTTGTCGATTTGAAGGAGGAAGTCTAGTATGTTAGAATACATGGTGTGGTTTTGGCTTGCACTGTTCGTGATTGCTTTGATTATTGAAATTATCAGTGCAGACATGATTAGTATTTGGTTTGCTCTTGCATCTATTCCAAGTTTTATAATCGCACTTTTAGAAGGGCATATTGCATGGCAAATCGTTTCGTTCATCTTAGTTGCCGGTGTTCTACTTGTTCTAACTAGACCGGTTGTGAAAAAGTATCTTAAAACAAACGAAATTAAAACGAATGTTGATGCGATGGTTGGGATGACAGCAAAAGTTGTTAAAGAAATTAACTCTGATGTTGTTGGTAGAGTTGTTGTTCGTTCAATTGACTGGGCTGCTATATCTAAAGAAACTATTGCCGTAGGTGAACATGTTCGTGTTCTTGATGTTGATGGAAACAAATTAATTGTTGAGAAAATAGAAAAATAAGGAAAGAGGTATTTAGTATATGAATGTATTACGTTTATTACCCCCTGTAGCCATGTCAAATGGTGCTATTGTAGGACTTATCATTGCTTTTTTAGTCATTTTATTTATTGTTGCTCTTGCATTCCGTTTAGTTACTCAAACGAAAGCTATGGTTGTTGAACGTCTTGGTGCTTACCATAAGACACTTGGTGTAGGTATTCATTTCGTAATTCCAATTATTGATCGTGTTAAAAAAGTTGTCAGCTTAAAGGAACAAGTTAAAGACTTTGAACCACAAGCTGTTATCACTAAAGATAATGTAACAATGCAAATTGATACTGTAGTCTTCTTCTCTATTACTGACCCTAAATTATACACATACGGTACAGAAAACCCAATCATGGCGATTGAAAACATTTCTGCAACTACATTACGTAACATTATTGGTGAACTTGATCTTGATGAAACTTTAACATCAAGAGATTTAATTAATACACGTATGAGAGAAACACTCGATGAAGCAACCGACCCATGGGGAATTAAGGTTACTAGAGTCGAAGTTAAGAATATTATTCCACCTAAAGATATTAGAGAATCAATGGAAAAACAAATGCGTGCTGAACGTGAAAAGCGTCAAAACATTTTGATTGCTGAAGGTGAAAAACGTGCAGAAATCCTTCGTGCTGAAGGTGATGCTGAAGCTTTAATCTTAAGAGCTGAAGCCAACAAGAAAGAAAAAATCCTTCAAGCTGAAGGTGAAGCTG
>CAYJBI010000136.1:0-3730 GCA_964368345.1 uncultured Mariniplasma sp.
CAATCACTCCTTCTTATCGATAAAATAAATATCTGAGGATAAAAATCTTTCAAATATTTTTCTTCTAACCTTTATTTCATGTGTATCAAAAAAGAATAAACTAAAAGCTTCCCATAAAAGAAACCAACCTCCGATAAAAAATCCTTCAATCATAATGTTGATCAAAAGTGAAATATCCGTAACATTTCTAAGTAAATATGCAGCACTTAAAAAAATCAATGATACAACCACATACATGAGAAGTCTTCGATAGTTTCTTTCAATCTGTTTTTGTATCACAGATCTTACGACTTTAAAATTATTCATAATCGATGTAATGCTTTTAAATTCTTTATCGAGATCTCTTTTTTCGCTAGGCATATAAAAACAAAGTTCTAGTTTCTCTTTAATTGGAATTTCAGTTGCTGCTTGTTCTAAATAATCCATAAGTTCTGGTTCTAAATCTTTACGTCTTAATGGTGAAGCATCCCACCCATTAAAAAGTTCACTATAATCATCTAATGATACTTCAACAATATAAGCTTTTGTTTCTGGATTTGAATTATATAAATTAAGTGATAAATTCTTCTTGTGTTTCATAGGCTACATCCTTTACTTTGTAATATCCATTTGGATAAGTTTTTGATAGAGTGGATATCGGTATTTCTTTAACACTTTGAGTGCTCTTAAAGTGTTAAACATCCCATATTTATTCTCTTCTAATTTAAAATGTGTAAGTCCTGAAATAGTTAACCCTTTAGGCATGAATGGACCTTTCATTTGTTTAACTAAAACATTCATAGCATCCGTTATTCTTAAATTATCTGGATAATTGATGGATTCTAAAAATTCTAAGACTCTTAAGATATCATATTTCCAACGTGGAGGATATGATGGTTTAATCATTTGGATATGAATCGCATCTTTTGTTCCATGAGCTTGATAAAGATTTCTTCTAAGAAGCATATCAACGGCCATAAGTATCGCTTGTTTAACCTCATCAGTACGATAAGAATACTCACTTTTATCATAGTCTCTTAAACCTTCTAATACATTAATTGTCGTATGAACACTTGATATATGTGGCGTATCTTTCTTGTGCCAAAGACAATTCCATCCACCATCAGACATCTGATGATCCATCACATAATCAATCATTTCAAAAATTCTTGAATCTTTCATATTTCCATAACATGATAGCGATAGTAACATCCCACAAATACACATATCGACATATCTTTCTTTTTGACTATCTTGTAAAAACCATTCATGATCTAAAAGCGTGTTTAACGCTTTTAGATAAATGGGGTGTTTAGGACTGATTTCCATATATCTTAATTCCATCATAGTATAGTGGGTAGAAATCCATTTGGGGCCATAAACACCATGTCCCCACATGTTAGTATGATGTTCATAAAGATCTAAATAACGTTTGATAAACCCATCTTCATGATAGGTAACTTTTTGGTTTAAAAGATATTTTTTTGTAAGTCTTTCGATAACTGGATCAGCATGCAATAAGACTTCTCTTACATTCATGTTATACTCCTACTTTTGACAAACTGGACAATAAATGACTTTCCCACCCATAAATGCTTCTTTTTTTAATTCATTTTGGCAAACTGGACATAATGAACGATCATGACTCATAATCACTTCATAACCGCCTTTTTCGCCAAACATGTTTAAAACTTGATTCCTACCACCAAAGACTATCATTTCATCAATCTTTTTTACGATAGATTCATAAAGAACTCTTTTATCTTGTTCTAAAAGCGTAACAACTTTTCTTTTAGGCGATAATTTTGCATCAAAT
The DNA here is from genome assembly GCA_964368345.1 of uncultured Mariniplasma sp. GTDB lineage: Bacteria > Bacillota_I > Bacilli_A > Acholeplasmatales > Acholeplasmataceae > Peloplasma. Next base: position 1,796 of record CAYJBI010000136.1, read on the forward strand.
AAAATATCTTGAAGCGTTCCATTTCCTAGACCTACAATATGCTGATTGGTTGCAAGTGCAGCTTTAATAGATCCTTTATTTTGGTCTAAACCCGTTTGTTTTATAAAGTAATCGTATGTAAATTGAGGATTTGTAGGAAAGATACTATCGATTGCTTTTTCATAATAAGGATAATGTTCTTTTAACGTATGTTCATTACCTAAATAGATAAAACCATAAAGTTTAACTTTAAACTCTAAGACATCATCATTATTAAACGTAAGACTTAACTGATGTTTATTTGTTTTTAGTTTAAGTGGTTTATATTCTAAATTGACATCTTCTGCGATGGTTAATTCATAACCATCTTCAAACATAATTCTTATATGATGTGCGCTAGATTTAACTTCTTTGATGATATTTCCAAGGATATGTTCTTCGTAATACGAATTGTCACCTGTCAACCAACAAAACTTATGCGGACTCATTAAAACCTGGACATCAACGACACTTAATCCCCTTAAAACATGATTCATTTGTTTAGAAAATGCATATGCCTCAGCAATTTCAATCATTGCGATACTCCCCTAAATCATCATATTTTTTCATGTAATCCATACTTCTTAAAGCATGTTCTTTCACATGAATACTTGCAATCGCATGACCGATAGCACGGTATAAATAAACCATTTTTAAATCTTTCGCAAGTCTAGCTTTTTCATGTACTTTAAATGCTATTTTACGACATTCAGATACTGTTATTTGGTGAGTTAACCATAAATCAATGGTTGCTAAATCACTCATCATATCCGGTGACAAAATACTTCTTATATTCATAAAAAATGTCTTTATTGATAAGATGACATCTTCCTTTGTAAGATGAATGATTGATTCTTTAGTTAGTAGATCTTTATGACTGATCATACCGATCCCCCTAAGATAACTCTATTTTAAGTATACAATGAAATCATTGTTTTCTAACATTTTTAACGATTTGTAGCATTATTCTATGCTATTTTGATCAAAAAACACCATTTTAATATAAATGGTGTTGTGTGAATGAAACATTTTTTTTATTTCATTGATTGATAAATCATTTAAATAAAATACTTAATGATTCATAATAGAAAATTAAAATTACTGCTGGTAACGCTTCATAAATTCAATTAAACCTACCTTATGAAAACTATACCATTCAAGAATTTTATTTTGATCAATGGTTCCTAAACTGAGTAAAAATTCTCTTGCGAATTCTAATGTTCCTGAACCATTTGCAGTTGTTAACTTCTTATCACATACTGCTTGTTCATTTACATAGTTTTCTTGATTTGTATATAAAGATCCTTGAACATTTAAAATTTGATGTAACCCATTACTTGTATGTCTGATATCATTTAAAAAACCTTGTTTAGCAAGAAACTCTGAAGCTGCACATATCGCACCTATTGAGACGTTTAATTCAAGTGCACGTTTAATCAATGGTAACGCTAAATCTGCAACATTTTCCCTCCATGAGTATCCACCAACTAAAATAAGACCATCAAATGTATCTTTTACGGTATCAAATGTATCATCAGGTATCGTATGAAAACCACCGATAGCTTTCACCTTATCAAAGCTATGAGAAACAGTTCTTACCTCATACTGATCCGTCAATTCAGCTAAAGCTTGAGAGACATAACAACTTTCCCAATCTGCATAACGATTTAAAATAACAAAATAAATCACTTTTTTCAATTTAATCCACCCCTTTTGATTAGTTTATGTGTTCAACAAAGTTATTATAACACCATCAATCCATAAAAAAACAGCAAATTTGCTGTTTTCTAACTATTTGTTGACTCTTAAGTTTTTGTAAACATAAGATCTTTTTGTTTTTTATTTCACTTCTTTCTTTAATGTAAGCAGTGAAACACTTTCTACTAAGGATGTATATGGAAACATATCAATTGGAAT
>CAYJBI010000137.1:0-3691 GCA_964368345.1 uncultured Mariniplasma sp.
CTTAAGATATTGTCTTTAAACTCATTTAAATCTTTTTGACCTGATTTTCCTGTATCATTCATCATTTGTGATAACTGTACCTTAAGATCACCGTATTCTTTTTGCATATGAACTTTTAAATCTGATTGAATATCCTTAAATTCTGAAAAATCAATCGGTTTATCTTCATTCTTATTCATTTTCACCATAAGTACAACAACTAGTCCGATAAGAACAACAACTAGTCCGATTAAGATGTAATCTAACATATATTACCCCTCCAAATCTTCTAAATAATAGATATTCCAAATCTTATCAACAACTTCAACATAGAAAGTGATATACGTTTCATCAGATAAAACAAGATCATTAACAGAAGTGATAAACCGATCATCATTTAATGATTTAGAATAAAGTCTTTGTTTCGATTCTTCAACCATAACACTTTGATAAGCTCTACTTACTAAATCTGTACAATAGAACTTGTATTTCATATCAAGGAAAAATAAGAAGTTGTAAAGATTTTTATCTACTTTATCCTCTGCGTAAGCAATGGCTCCATCCATTTGTTCATCAGATACACCTTTCACGCGTAATCCGATAAATTCATTACGATAACGTGTGCCATAATAAGGATATTCTTGATCTGATTCTGTTCGATAAACAGGGTTTAACCAATAATTAGAGTAAGATTTGTTGACGGTTGCTGAATACTCATGAGGTTCATTTCCTGGATGAAGTATGAAATCCAAAATGGTTTCATCTTCTTGTGGAAATCCAACCGCTTCAATAAACCTGTTATCATCTGTTTTAATTGCTGCATGTCCTCCAAAATTATATGAAACAAAGAGGTGTATCAGTGGTAAATAAGGAAAAGGTGAATCTTGAGAGACAAAAATATCTCCCTTTTGCCCTAAAAACTTTCTTGTGCTATCGTAGAAGATACTTCTGTTATCTTCGAGTTCATAAGATGTTTCACGTGGAACTTTGTAGTATCGTCTTGTTTGAAGGTTACCGGAACTATATTCAATCGTAACTTCTTCTTCGAAGACACTTCTTTCTTTGAACTTATTGAGCGCGCGATCAACTTGTATATTTTCACTTACTGCAATCCCTACAGAATAAAGAATTCCCATCAATATAAGTATAAGAAGCGTTTTTAATGTACGAAAAAAAATACGGCGTTTCTTTTTATGTTTTGTTTTTATTTTTGCACCAAATATCATGTCATCCCTCACCTATTATTACATATTATACCACGATGAAGACTCTACAATAATCTATTTATTATGATAAAGAAAAATGCCGAAACCGGCATTTGATCTTTATCTCTTTGGTTTAATAACGAGTGCTCTTTCTTCGCCTTCACCTTCAGATTCAGTAATAACGTCACGCCATTCTGAAAGTTTTGTGTGAATAATACGACGATCGAATGCATTCATTGGATCTAATTTGACTGCAATTTTAGTTTGTGCAACTTCTTTAGCAGTCTTTGTTGCTAGAATTTCAAGTTGTTTTCTACGATTTTCATGGTAATTACCAATGTCAAGAGAAACAACAATATGTTCATCAACAAATAAATTTAAGTAGTTTCTTAACATAAATTGTAACGCAAGAAGTGTACGACCTTCACGACCTATTAAAAGTGCATTCTCATCGCTTTCAACATGGTAATAAATTTCAGAACCATCATTCATCGTTCTAACTTCCATGCGTGTTTTAATATCCATGGTTTTTAAAATACTTTCTAAATAAACTTTACCTTCAGTAGCTAAATTCACATTAGGTGTTGCTTCATAAAAGGTAGACGTTCCAAAACCGAGTAAACCTTTCTTCTCCTTAAGAATGGTTAACTTGATTTTATCAATGTGAAGTTTGAGCTGTTCAACAGCTAGTTTTTCAGCTTCAGATAATGATTTTGCTTCAAATTCAACTCTCTTTAAATTCATATGATTCACCCCAAAATCTGCTTTTGTTTAAGCTTTTCGTGTTTCTTTGCATTTAACTTACGGTTGATTAATGTTTGTCCTAATGAATAGATGTTACCAAATATCCAGTATAATGCAAGTGCGTTAGAACCATAAGAAGCGAAAGCCATCATAATGACCATAAAATAACTCACGTATTTCATTGTCTTTTCAGTTTGTTGAGCTTGTGGATTAGGATTTTGACGGCCTGTATTTTTAGCATAAGCTGGCTTCTTCATAGAAATTTGTTGTAGTAAGAACATCGTTCCACCTACAATGGCTGCTAATACAATACCAATAATACCATCATTACCATTAGCTAGATTAATTCCAAGGAAATTAGTATTAGCTACGCCATCTGTATACATACCACCGGGTAATGTAATACGTCTTACAACACCATACATTGCAATGAATATAGGCATTTGTAAGAATGGTGTTAAACACCCTAAGACATTAATTCCGTGTTTCTTGTAAACCTGCATCATTTCCATCTGCATCATTTGTTGTGATTGCGGATCTTTACGCGTTGCGTATTTATTTTGAACGCGTTGCATGTCTGGCTGCGCGAGGTTCATCTTAATTGACATATCATTACTCTTCGCATAAATTGGCCATGCAAGCGTACGAACAACGATTGTTGTTAATAAAATACCTACTGCAAAATTGTTTCCGAAGAGTGATGCAAAGAAATTCATGATGAATGCTACTGGGATGACTAAAATCCAATCAAAGAATTTAGCATCCTTATTTGAAATAGGATTTTCACCGCCTGAAACATAGACTTGAAAGTCTTGACTAAAATCACCTTCAGTAAATGTGACAGTATAACTGTATTGGTTTCTAAAACCGTCATCTCCAAGAGGATTATAGTCGTGATCATCAAATTGATCTTTAACATCTTCACCCTTCAGTTCAGTAACATCACCATCACGTTCAACAACATAAATAAGCATGCCTGTTGGATCAAATGATTCGCCTTTTTGATAAAGGACATTATTCACGGTATGACGGAATGCAATCATTACAACATCATCTTTTGTTTGTGCATCCATTGTTTCTGGTTTAATATAAAGTCTAAAAGATGTTTCAATATCTGATACGGTGAATGTATATGTTCTTACACCATTAGCATCAGTTACAACATTTGTTGGAAGTGACCCATCATAAGAAACAAGTTTTCCAACACCTTTTTCAGATAATGTCCAATAGGATAGTCCATTATCTCCTTTAAATACAATACTGTTAGCTTCCGTATGATCAAAAACAAGTTTTTCCCATACATCTTTTTCGCCTACTGGATTATTAGGAACAACCACTTTAACAGGGTCACTTCCACCACCACAGGCAACTAAAGCGAAGACAACAAATAACATCATGACTGTAAATATAATACGTTTACGCATTTTCGTTCTCCATTAGCTTTGATTTTTTCAATAGAACGGTTAATTTTGTTTTCATTTCCTGATATGATAATTGGGCCACTGAAGGCTTAATAACAATCACAAAAAGCTTTGTTTTAAGAAGTTTGTGTTCATTTTCAGCAACGATCATTCGAATTCTTCGTTTTGCCAAGTTACGTGCTACGGCATTTCCGTAGCGCTTTCCTATGGATAACGCGAATCTGAATTGTTCGCCCATTTTCTCATCCGCTTGATAAATTGCAAAATAACTGTCGCCTTTAACAACCTTTTGTTTGAAGATCGCATCGATTTCGCTATTCTTCTTTATGCGATATCTTTTTT
>CAYJBI010000138.1:0-3687 GCA_964368345.1 uncultured Mariniplasma sp.
TCATCAATGAGATCATATACACGTTGACGGTTTTCTCTAAGCGTTGCGATCTCTCCGACTAGTTGTTCTGAATCTAGACGCAACTGTCTTCTCTGAATACGTGCTTTTTCGATTTGTTCATCAAGTTTTTGAATATTCTTATCCTTCCCTAAGGAAGCAATTTGAGTTTCAATTTGTGTATATTCTCTTCGTGTTTGCTTAATTAAATCGATATATTTGAGTTGTCCTTGGTGTACGAGTTGACTTGATTTAGATTGATTCAATAAACGAATGATGCGATCGTTCTTATCCGATAAATCATAGAGTTTATCCATCTTAGACTCAAGCATTTGAAGTTGCTTCTGTTCCATTTCAAGCTGAATCGTCGTTGCTTGTGAACCAATAAATGGAATTTCATATGTTCTTGGATTGATTTGTCTTGCTGTATGATTGCTATATGTCATACATGTTGGAGTAATCGCACGATTGAAATTTTTTAAATCTTGAACGTTGTCTACACAATATGTGTTATTTAGAATCATATTGATATAATAACGTGCGTAATTGCTTTCTGTCGTTACTTTTTCAGCAAGTGTTCCAGGATTAACTTGATCGTATTGAACTAGTTTTTGCGTATTGACTAAACCAACGCCATAAATCTTTAAGTCAAATTTAACACGATCATAAATATCTAATGCATCAGAAAAATATGTTGGATCAACGATAATATCAAAGCGTTGCGTTGACAAATAACCTTCAAGTGCGTTTCTCCATTTTTCATCATTAACTTCAATCATTTCACATAAAGGTCGTACTCTAACTTCTTTTTGATAATGAGAAGAAAGTTCATCGTTTAATGTGCGAATTAATGTCTCTACATAATTGGGATATGTTTTTACATGACGTTTTAATTGATTGATTCGCATTTGAGATATACGAATCTCTTCTGATAAATCACGTTTATCCGTTTCTACTTTATCTTTTTCTGCAAAATAGGCTTGTTTATATGAGCTAACCTCGACATCAAGTGCTTGTAAATGTGATTCAAGTTCATCAGCTGATAATGCTTCATCATTCGTTTGCATATAGTTTACAAATGCTTTTAAGCTTTGACTAGGCAATAAGTTGACAAGTTCTTTGATTGCACCAAATTCTTTTTGAAGAAGATCTTTTAATTGCCCAATGATTTCCTTTTGAGATTCATACTCATTAGCTTTTTTCTTTAATGCATCTTGGTAACCTTGAAGTGTTCTTGATAAATCAGAATCACTCTTAGCACGTTCAAGATTCAAAATACTTTGCTCAACATCTTCAATTTGTTCATCAAGTTGAGCTTTAGCATCTCTTAAATAATCAAGCTTTTTGTCAATAGACAAAAGTTTTTGTTCTTGATCTTTCATAAACGCTTCACGTTTTTCAACCCAATTCAATTGATCTATAATCTGGTTAATATCTTTTTGATCTCTATTTTGTGTGATATCTTCACCCGTTTGAATAATAGAATCTAATTTTTCTAATTTCTCACGATCTTTTTTGATTTGTGCTTCAATCTTCTTTAATTGTGCGACATTATTTTTAAGTGATTGAATATCGATGGGATCATCATCAAGTAGGAATTCAAAAACGAATGCTTGTAAATCAATCGATCTAAATGCAAGTGCTTTTGGTAAAATACGTGCATATTTTGTTGCATCCATACCAAAAAACCTTGCAAGTGCATCACGATATTTCTTTTGAGATTCAAAAGGAGAGAATTCTACATCGATTGACTTTAGGTATGCCTTCATACTTTTGTAATCACGGGGATATTTCTTTTCAAGAAATAATCCATCATGGATTGAAACATTATCTAATAGATAAAAACGTTCTTTAAGTTGTCCTGCTTTAGGTAAATCAAGAATAACACCAATTGTCGAATATTTTTTTATTTGTTCATCAAAAAACTCTAAGGCAACGTGTGTGACAACATCACCATTTCTTAAAAATTCTTTATTTTCTGCACCAATACGACCTCTGACGTAACCTTCAAGTGTACGTCTTGCATCATCGGTTGCTGCAATATTAAATTTTGCACCACTTCTACCACCAACAAAAAGGTATTGCATTGCATCGAGTAATGTCGATTTACCAGATCCATTTTCACCGGAAATGAGTGCGTTATCTTTAATCTCAATTGTTTGATTAGAGAATAGATGCCAGTTAATGAGTTTAATCTTCGTCAGTTTCTTCACCTTCGTCGCTACCTCCTTCCATGTAACCTTCAAGCTTTTGAACAACTTCTTTGATAGAATCTAAATTTGTCACATAAAGAATGGTTGGATAAATTTTGATTCGTGCATCATCGTGAAGTCCTCGGTCAATATAATCGATGATATTATAACCTCGTAAGAATGAAAGTGCCGGTTTTAACTTATCTTTGGTAATACGTTTGTTATCAAGATATCCAATACGCGATAACTCCTCATGAATTTCATGAAGAAAGATTTCTACGTTTTCATCCAGTGTAACATAGTCTTTTTTCCGTTGATAGACAATTCTTATCACAAGCAATAAAACACTTTCTGTTTTTCTTAGACGCATGTGATTAAATAGATTATTATTTTGAATGAAAACAACTTCATCTTCTCTTTTGATATTTAATGTAAAATCTGTGAGTTCGAAAAAAGCTTCAAAGGCTTCTTTAAAAGCAAGAATAAACCGATAGTCATTGGTATCTCCTGGCTTTTTCTTCGTAATGTAGTTCACTTGAAAAAGTTTATTTGTTATACGTGAAAAAATGGCTTTTTCCCCTTCTTTAAGCGTTCCATATTCATCATTAAATTGTTTTAAGGCTTGTCCTTTGTTCATCGTCTCACCTCTTTAATTCTAAAATTTTGGAATGTCACAAAATTGTTTGTACATTCTTTACCTAATAATTCACAATCGTAATACATACCTTCCGATTTTGAATAAAGAAAAATCAAAATGAGTTTGACATAATCCTCTTGTGTTTCAAGAGGAACATGGGATGCTTCCACTGATTTCTCACCATTTAGCAAGTGTTTTGCATACTCATTAATCTCTTTTTTACCATAGATATTATTTTTCAATAACGCTTTAATTTTTTCTCTTCGATACTCTTCAGTGATTAGATTTTCATCAAAAGTGATTTCCTCTGGTGTTGTATCAATACGTAATCTTCTTTGATTGTATAAAGAACCAGTATCTAAATTTTTAATTTGTGAAATGAAGAATAATTGATTATAATTGATATCTTTTTGACTCATGATAATTCTAAATAAACGATTAAAGATACCTTCGATATCATCTGATTTATTAGTTAAGAATAAAATCTTAGCTGCTGCTGCACTGATATATTGTTCATTTTTACGATCAATTGCAAGAATTAAATGTTCCAATGAAGCAAATGAATCGGTAACAAATCGTAAGCGATCTTCTATATAATGAAATGCTTCATTGTAATCATCGATATGCTTCACACTTTGAACTTTAATAGCAAGCTGATCCATTAATTCCTCATTGTTTTGAATTCGATTAATTGAATCTAAAATTGATCTTTTATATCTTGGCAACGAATCAGTTGTCTTTAAATTGTAATAAGCCGAATCAAAGAAATTTTGCTTATATTCAATAAGTAATTTTTCAAGAAGGTTTTGTAAATCATTCCGATTTTGTTTTTTTGTTATGTCATAATAATAACGATAAATA
>CAYJBI010000139.1:0-3624 GCA_964368345.1 uncultured Mariniplasma sp.
GCATCTCCTACAAATCCGTAGTCAGCTATATCAAATATCGGGGCTTTAGGATTATTGTTTATTGCAACTATATATTTTGACTTTGTAATACCAGTTGTAAACTGAACTGCACCATGTACACCTAGTGTTATTAATAGTTTAGGTGCAATCGAACTTCCTGATTGACCAATTTGATCGTCCACACTAAATGATGGTAGATCAGTAAGTGGTCGAGTAACACCTATCTTAGCACCTAGTTTTGTAGCAAGTCGACTAGCCTTATTGATATGTTCTTCTCCAGACATACCACGACCTAATGCAATGACTCTATCTGCATTTGCTATACTATCCGATTTCGACAGTAACGGTATTTCCTCATATACTGTAATACGTTTGTCTTCTTTAAAATTCATATCATTCATTATGACAATTTTTGTTTCTTTATTTTGAATTTCAGTAGCCATGAAGACGTTAGGTCTAACTGTTGCCATTTGAGGATAATTGTTTGGGCAAACAATCTCACACATAATATTGTCACCATAAGAAGGTTTTATTTGTATGAGTAAATTCTCTTCAAACTTAAGATCAAGACAATCCGCCGTTAAACCTGTTAATAGTTTCGCTTGCAATCTTGCACTAATTGAACGACCTATAACTGTCGCTCCAAATAAAATACTATTTGGTTGAAATTTATGATTTAGCTGAGATAATAAATCAGCAATTAATGAATCTGGAGCTTCCTTTAATCTATCATCACATACAGTAATGATCTCATCTGGCCCATAATTTAGAAGTTGCTGTTCTAATTTTTGTTCTTTTGTTTGAAAAAGTATAACTGTCACTTTTTTATCATCTTTAATTTGATTCGCTTTGGTAATTAATTGCTTTGTCACTGGTTGAATAATATCTTGATGATGTTCACCAACTATCCATATATTTTTATGTGTCATACAATCTCCCTTCTTCATATAATGTCTCGTGCACGTAATACCTGTAGTAATTTGCGTGCAGCACTTTCTGGGTCTTCACCTAGTAATTCCGTCTCCTTATCCACTTTAGTTGGATTCCAAACTTTGCGGACAACAGTTGGAGAACCTTGAATACCCATTCTATTCAAATCCAGTTCAAAAGAATGCTCATCCCAAACCTTTATTTCCTTTTGATAACTCAACATAATGCTTCTAGGACTTGGATATCTTGGTACATTGAGTTCACTTCGTACTGTAAACACTGCAGGTAGTTTGACTTTGATGGATTGTTGCATATGTTCCATCAACCTAACCGCTTCAATAGATTTTTCATCTATTGGATTTATTTGACTTATATAGGTAACTTGTGGCCAATCTAATAATTCCGCAACAATAGGTCCCACTTGACCTGTATCAGCATCAATTGATTGTCTCCCAAAAAATATTAAATTTACGTTTTGAATTGTCTTAATTGCTTGACTTAAGACATAACCTGTAGCAAGTGTATCTGCTCCACCAAAACCGCGTGAACTTAGCAATATCGCATCATCTGCTCCCATGGCTAGTCCTTGACGTAAAGTAATCTCAAAGTTTTTAGGTCCCATTGACAATAAAGTTACTTTCGCATCAAATCTTTCTTTAAGCTTAAGCGCAGCTTCAACTGCATTTTGATCAAAAGGGTTCATAATTCCGGGTTCTGATGAACGCATCATATTCTTAGTAATTGGATCTATTTTTAAGTTATTAGAAACTGGAACTTGCTTTACACAAACAACGATATTTAGACTCATATGTTACACCCTTTCACTTTGAACTGATTTTGATATTTCTATAACCATTTTCTCAAGAGAACCTTCTGCAATTTGCAGTGCTCTAGCATCTCTTAATAGATGTTCTACCGGATATTCATTACTATATCCATAACCACCTAATACTTGTAGTGCATGATCACATGCACTAAATGCTGCACGACTACCATAGGATTTTGCCATGGTAGAAACTTTATCATAAGGTTTGCCCTGACTTTTAAGCTTTGCAGCTTCTTCATAAAGCAATTGGGTATTTTCTTTTGCAATAGCAATCTCAGTAATCTTATTTTGAATAGAAAATAAATCAATGATAGGTTTATTCAAAGCCTTTCTTTCTGTGGCATAATCAAGCACTATGTCAAGTGCATGTTGACAAATCCCTGCTGCAATAGCACCCATATTGATTCTTGCATCATAATGTGCGTTATCACCAATCCTTATACCATCACCAATCCTGCCTACCATATAATCGTCTGTAACTTTAACATTTTCTAAAAATATTTCACCTACAGGAGTACCCCTCATTCCAAAGAGATCTTCTTGCTTACCATATTTAAACCCTGGCATATCTTTATCGACTAAAAAACAGGTCAATTCATTTTCTGATGTTTTAAGTAAAACTAAATACACCTCAGCAAGTCCTCCATTAGTAATCATTGTCTTATTACCATTTAATATCCAATAATCACCTTCTTTTACTGCACTTGCAGTGTGTCCCATTACATTCGATCCACCTTGTGGTTCTGTAGAACCAAATCCAAAAATGCGCTTATTTGCTTGCGGCAGATACTTATTCTTAAGTGTTTCTTTACCATATTTTTTAAGTTGGTTTACTGTCTTATAGTGACCTTCTAAAGTGAAAGCAACACTTGCATTATTTGATGCAATATCAAATATTGTCTGGGCTTCTGCTATCGGGTCAAAGTCTGCCCCTCCAAATGATTTAGGTACAATCAAACCTAAGAATCCCGTCTCAACAATTTTATCCCAAAGTGCTTTAGGATATCCTTTTTGTTTATCAATTAACATGTCTAATGGTTTTATCTCTTTTCGAGAAAATTCGACAACCATTTGATGTAGCATCTGCTGATGCTCTTTTAACATTACACTCATTTATTTGCTCCTTTTAGTTTATAAAGTCTTTGAATATCTACATTATAGTGAAATCAAAGGTATAAAGAATTGATAGATGTCAATTTGTTGATATAATGTAATGAAGAAGGTTGGTAAATTTATGGACGAAAAAATATCAAATTCTCATCACTGTATTGATAAACTCGATTTATTTAATACACTCACAGACGAGCAACGACAATTAGTGTATAAATTAATTGTACATCGACATTATAGTGCTGGGCAAATAATCTATAGCCCAGGTGAAAGTGCTAATTCTATTCACATTATTAGTAGGGGAAAGGTTCGGATTTATCGCCTTTCTGAAAACGGTCGTGAACAGCTAATAAGATTATTATTACCAGGTGAATTTACAGGTGAACTTGCATTATTCAAGGAAGGCTTTTACGAGGCATATGCGGAAAGTCTTGAAGATACAAAGGTTTGTATGATTCACCATGATGACCTCAAAAACTTACTTAAAAACTATCCGGCAATATCCATTAAGATGCTATCTGTTTTAGCGAAGCGTCTAAGTATTTCTGAACAACAATCAACTTGGATGTCCACAGAAACATCGAAAGAAAGACTAATGAACTTTCTTATTCGAAGTGCAACACTTAATAAAAGTGGTGAAATGGTAGTTTACTTACCTATGCCAAAAAAAGATCTTGCATCTTATTTAGGTACTACTCCTGAAACCTTATCTCGTCAATTTACAATATTAAAAAAAGACGGTGTGATTACACAATCAT
>CAYJBI010000140.1:0-3612 GCA_964368345.1 uncultured Mariniplasma sp.
TATTATGCCTCCTTTAGATTCTTGAGGAATGACTTACCATATTCGGTTTTATCGACTTTAAAGTTTTCAGAAATTGTAGCAGCGATATCAGCAAATGTGAACATTGCTGGTAGAGCTTTACCCGGTTTACCTTTTTGGTAAGCAAGTAGTGTAACATATTCACGAGTATGGTCGGTTCCATGATGGATTGGATCGTTTCCATGGTCCGCTGTAATCATTAATAAGTCGTTTTCATTTAAATTAGCAATTAAATCTGGTAATTGACGGTCAAAATCCTCAATGGCTTTTCCGTATCCAATTGGATCTCTTCTATGACCATATAATGCATCAAAATCGACTAGATTTAAGAAGCAAAGCCCTTTAAATGGATGATTTTTTGCAATTTTTGTGATTTTATCCATACCATCATCGTTTGAAACAGTACGTTCATAATTATTGATACCTTCGCCAACGAATATGTCATTAATCTTTCCTAAGGCGATAACATCGAATCCAGCTTCATCAAGATAGTTCAGTGTTGTCTTTCCAGTAGGTTTTAATGCATAATCGTGCCTGTTAGGTGTACGTTTAAAGCTATTCTTGTCTTTCCCAACAAATGGACGAGCAATAACTCTAGCTACTTTCCATTCTTCCTTCATTGTAATTTCACGAGCAATTTCACAAATACGATATTGTTCTTCAATTGGAATGATATCTTCGTGCATTGCGATTTGTAATACTGAATCAGCAGAGGTATAGACAATTAAGTCACCAGTTTTCATGTGTTGTTCACCAAGTTCAACAAGGATTTCAGTACCTGAAGCAGATTTGTTACCAATGATGCCTCTACCTGTTTGTCTAGAAAGTTCGTCTAATAGCTCTTTTGGAAAACCAGTATCAGTGAACGTTTGGAAAGGTTCAGTGATATAAAGACCCATCATTTCCCAGTGACCAGTCATAGTGTCTTTTCCTTTAGAAGCCTCCTGAATCTTAGTATAACTTGCTAGCGGGTTGCTAACTGCGGGAACACCTTTGATTGGAACGATATTTCCATAACCAAGTTTTTGCATGTTTGGTATTCTTAAGTTCATTCTTTCTGCAATGTGTCCGATTGTGTTTGATCCTAAATCGTTGTAGTCTTTAGCATCAGGTGCTTCGCCACAGCCTAAACTGTCCATGACGATTAAAAAAATTCTTTTATACATTTTATTTCTCCTTTGCGCGTGGATGCGTTTCTAAATAGACATCGTTCAAATGTTTTTGACTAATATGAGTGTAAATCTGTGTGGTTTGTATATCTTCATGACCCAATAAGGATTGTAATGTCCTTAAATCAACGCCAGCCTCAAGCAAATGAGTAGCAAACGAGTGCCTTAAAGTATGAGGAGATACTTCTTTATTTATGCCTGCATTTTGAGCAAGTTTTTTCAATAATTTAAAGAATCCTTGACGTGATAGTCTTTGTCCGTATTGATTTACGAATAAATAGTCTACTGTACTATTAATTGTAAGTTTATTTCGTGCTTTTGTCAAATACTGTCTCAATGCAATTACAGACAATTCTCCAAGTGGAACTTCGCGTTCTTTATTTCCTTTACCAATTACTCTAACATGACCGGCAGTTAAGTGAATATCTTGGATTTTTAAGTCAAGTAATTCAGAAACACGTAAGCCAGATCCGTATATTAATTCCAGTAATGCTTGGTTTCTTAGTGCTAGAGGATCATCGCCCTGAATGGCTTCCAACAGTTTAACGACTTCATCAACAGATAGCACTTGTGGAAGAGTTTTTATCGTTTTTGGAGATTCAATTTCGATTGCTGGGTTATTATCAGTCTCTTTTTCAATATATAAAAACTGATGAAACCCTTTTATTGCAGTTAGTTTTCTTGAACTAGACTTACTAGACAACTGTTTGTTCTTGAGTGTTTTTAAATAAGCCTCAACATGTTTCTTCTCGATTTTTCTGACATTTTTGATTGAATGATACTTTTCTAAGAAACTTCGGTATTGTTCTAAATCTCTTAGGTAAGCCACAATTGTGTTTTGGGATAAACCCTTTTCACGTTTTAAATAGTATTCATAGTCTTTTAGCAAATAGATCATACAAACACCTCAAATACTTGATTGCCTAATAGAAAACCTTTTTGGGTTAGTTTTAAATAGTCCTTTTCGATTGTAATCAGTCCAAGTTCAAAGAACTTAGATAAGTCTGGATAGGATTCAATCACATCGACATTATATTTATCTTTAATCTCTTTTAAGTTAACCCCACTGGAACGTCTTAAGCCAAAGATGAGTGAGTCAGACAGTCTTTGATAATCTGTTTCAACATAACTGCCTTGTCTTGGCATTTGATAATATTCGGATAAGTGTCGATGATTATAATATCTGATCTTACCATCGTATCCATGAGCACCAGCCCCAATAGCATCATAAGGTTCCATTGTCCAATACAGTTGGTTGTGCATGGAATACTTGTGATCTTTTGCAAAATTCGAGATTTCATATTGCTCATAACCCTGTTCTTTCAGTTTTTGAACAATCATCTCATACATATCTGCTTCTAGGTCGATATCTGTTTGATTGAATTCTTTCTTCAAATACTTATGATAGAAGACTGTTTTTTCTTCTAAAATTAGTGAATAGTAGGATACATGAGGGACATCGAGTTTCTTTAACAGTTCCAGATCGTTTTCAATTGAGTTAATGGTTTGGCCTGGTATTGAGAAAATTAAATCGATGCTAATGTTGGTAATGCCAATTGATTTTAACGAGTATACTGTGTCGAATACTTGCTGATTAGAGTGCTTTCTTCCAATATATTCAAGAATAGGTGCTTCGAATGATTGAACACCTAAACTCACACGGTTGATTCCGTATTCTTTAAATAACAACCCTTTTTCGTGCGTATAGGATTCTGGGTTGACTTCAATTGTAAACTCAGTTGGGTTATATCGACTTAATAACTTAAATAGTGTCTTTAGTTGATCAACCGAAAGCATTGATGGTGTCCCACCACCTAAGTAAATCGTATCGTAGAATGGAACATTATCAGTTATGGTTAAAAAATCTTTTTCTAGGTATGCTAAATATTCATCAATCATGGATTGATTTTTTGCAACCCTTTTTGCAAAATCACAGTAAAAGCAAATGTGTTCGCAAAAAGGAATGTGTACATATAAACCTCGCATTATTAATCACCTATTTCATTATAGCATAGGTTTACATAATGTGTTTGTAGAAATCATTTCAATCAATAAAAAAAAGGAGTCAGGAAATATCCTGAATCCTATTACTCGTCTGAGTTTGATAAGATTGCCATAAAAGCTTCTTGTGGGACTTCAACAGAACCTACAGCTTTCATACGTTTCTTACCGGCTTTTTGTTTTTCTAATAATTTACGTTTACGAGATATATCCCCACCGTAACACTTAGCTAATACGTCTTTTCTCATCGCTTTAATGGTTGATCTTGCGATAATTTTGTTCGAAACAGCTGCCTGAACAGGGATTTCAAACATTTGACGTGGAATCAAGTCTTTAAGTTTATCAGTGATAGTTTTCCCTCTTTGGTATGCAAAATCTCTATGAACGATAATGGATAATGCATCGACAACTTCACCATTTAATA
>CAYJBI010000141.1:0-3608 GCA_964368345.1 uncultured Mariniplasma sp.
AGAGCTATCCTCTAAGTGGTTTTCTTTTGATACAGTGTTAATATTTGACGTTTACAGATGTAATCGTGTAAGCATTTTTATTTTTGTACTATAATAGTTTAACTTATATTTTTTTTATGAGGTTTAACACAAATGCTAATATACTGAATGGCTTTATTAAGACAAAAAAAGTCTGATACTCAATTGTATCAGACTAATGCTTGTTATATGTGTTGCATGACCTATTTTGATACAATTACGCACCCCTATCAAAATTTACGCACCCCTAGTGATTTTTACGCACCCTGCAGTAAAAATTAGCACCCTTAGAAATAATTACTCACTTTTATTAAAAAAGCATCAATTTCAGATTAAAATCAATTATTTATCGGCATAAAAAGGATCAATTTTCGCAAACGACTTTAGAAATATTATATACAGTCCAACCCTATACAGTCCACATCGGTGTAATCATTATTATCAATGTAAAAATAAACGTGAGACCAAATATAACGCCTGTTATTACTCCTATTTTCTCTTTTGAGATAAAATTAGTGGGTTTCGAAATAAGGAAGGTATAATATAAAAAACACATCGTTATGATAATTATTGAAAAAGGAATATACACTCGATTAAGTAGATTACTAAATGGAGTGAATACCCATTCTCCTCCAAATATCCCATACAATAAAAATGCTCCTGATACTGTAATTATTGAATGTATCACTATGAGTAAAACTTTCTTAACAGAATCGAAAGTTACAAAATTGTCATATGTATCTATAATGAAATATGCAAAATCTAGCAATACACTAATACCTAGCAAAATAATAAATGCTGTATGAAAAGGATAAATACTAGAATTGAAATATGTGTTAAATAAACAGTAAATAGAGAAAAGGAAAAGGCTGATTGGTTTCCAAGACAATTTAGCACTTGGAAAAAAAGAAAAAATACACAATATGATATAAAACGGAGCAGTAAAAATGAACACATCATAAACATTTCCAAAATGACTAACTAATAAATATAGAATCTGGATAGCTAAAGATAACAACAGTAATAACGATAATACTATTGGCCTTAAATATTTATATGTTATACTTCTTTTTTCATAGTTTGATTGATTCATTGGAATAACACCTGCCCGTTTTGAACACTTGTAGGAATAGCAGTACCCCTTTGGTTTCCAATTGTACCTGGATACAGACTTGTAAGTTGATACCCCGATAAATTCTGTCCGTTGTATCCTAAAACATTAGCAGAATCCTTGTCCCATACAAATCTTTCAAATGGAGTATGGTTTTGATAGTCACTTAAACTATTTCCCCATATTAAGTAAGGATAAACATCTCTAATGTAATGTGAAGCGTTTACCAATCCAGTCCCGTTTGCAAAATTACTATCACATCCAAAATTAAACGTGCCAGCCAAGAATGAGTCTGTAACAACGGGTGATTGATTGTTTGATCCGGTATTGTTATATACTAATTCAAACTCTCCAGTAGTCAAAGCGTCAACGGTCCCATCATAATATACTATCGGCAGTTGATATTTCACATTACTTTGATTGTTAAGCAGTCTATGGAAATAATTTGTGGTATTTGAAGCGGCATTCCAAGGGGCACCAGAATTGAACAGAGATCCAAGTGTTGGATAAATAGTCGTCAATGGCATTTGATAATCGCCTATTTGATACCATTCGTTTCTTTTATAATGTATTTCTTGAGTAATATAGAAAGTATATACCCCAATTTCTGGATCTGTCGAAACTAATACCATTTTTTGGTCACCAAAGTAGTCTTTGATTAAAGTTATTGAAGCCTGAGGAGCATGAACCCCCATTATATTATATGATTGATAACTAAATACTATTTTTTGTTGGTGAGCGTATCTTTGTGGATTGCCAGATAATGCATAATAATACACGCCAGTGTAAGTTCTGCTATATTCTTCTACCTCTTTGTAAAGGTTATATATCTCGTGCTTCTTTCCGATTCCTAAAAATCCAGACTTATATACATAATACCTCAATGTTGAAGTATCATAGAAATCATAAGGTTTTGAGCTCGTATATGCAGTTGTCTCTCCTAATTTGTTTCCGTATGGGATTGCTGTGGTTTCATATAAAACATATTTATCGCTAGTTCTTTGAGTATTCCAAGGTAAAGTCTCTACCCCGACATATTCTTTATAATACTGGCTATATTGAGTATAGTTTCCATAATATGTATAGTTTGAGTCGTAATAATAGTTGCTTCCATAATAAACAGGATACCAAGTGTAGGTGACATCTCCGCGTTGTGGTTCTTCTATTCTATCATCTAAAATTTCATCAGGTGAAAATTCATCAATTAGCAGATTGACGAAATCTTCTGTTAATAATTCTTTGTACTGTTCTTGAGCGCTTGACTTATTTTCGCTCTCATTCGAATCAACATAACTAAATACTTCATTAATTTCTAGTGATGATAACAAAGTTGATGATTCAACCTTCAAATCAATCCTTCTTGATTCTGAGAGTTTTCTTAATGAGTTGGTAATGAAATCCATCTCAACCGTTCTTCCCTGTACATCAATTGTGTCTTTATCTTTTGGGTTGATAAAATCCACATAAATGACACCAGCTTTAGTAAGCTCATCTCTTTTGTATAAATTATCAAAAATTCTATAACTATCTTTAGAGAGTTCATATGAGGGATCTTTTGATTGTGCATTTAAGCTAAGGCAATTAAAGATCATAGTTAATAATACAAATGCTAATAAAATTACATAAATTTTCTTCATTTTTTCTCCTTCGTTTGCTACCATTTCATATTGTTTATTTAGTCAGTAAAATGAAATGAAAAAGTTTTGACAATAAACATTATATAAAAATGACAAAAAAAACTTTCAACACCTTGAGTTGCCTCGATTATTGATTGAACCGTAATAACTTAGGTTCTCATAGTAACCACTCCTCCCCACAATCTGTGATGTCTGGTTACTTTACAATTTTTAAGATGTTGTCTTCAATTTTCTCATATGGATTTTTTTGAATTATTCATTTTAATTATACCACTTATGATTTTATATGCAAGTTTCTTTGAATCCTTTCTCCCATTGACCTCGTTTTCCTTACATCTACTTCATATTACCAGTTCATTCTAAGTATAATTTTAAAAAACATCTCACTAATTTTAAGACCAAAAGGAATTTGGTTGAATAAGGTCATATGTTTTAAGATTTAACAATACTTTATGTAATTCTTGATTGTGTGATATTACATAGCAATGTTGTTAAGATTATTGATGAAATCTATCGTTTAAAACAAAGAATGAAATTCATGTTTTCAAAATAGAATAGATAAGTGATTCTGTATGTACATTTTTCTAAGGTGATTTATATACTTGTCAAGAAGGAACATTATTATTTAATCGTCATTATCGTTTTATATTCAAGAAAAGTCATTGGTCATCAACTAGCAAAATCATTAGGTTCTTCTGAATTGATTGAACTTATGAAAGAGACTTATCAAACTAGAAATCATCCTAACAAATACACAATAGAAACCGTTCCTTTTGAGATGTTTATTTATATTTAAAGAAGAAAACTATTTTTGTAATTCTTGTCAACTCACTTCATAATTC
>CAYJBI010000142.1:0-3533 GCA_964368345.1 uncultured Mariniplasma sp.
TATAAGAGAAAAAATTAATATATGGAAGTAGATATTGGAAAAAGAAAATAAGTCATACAACAATCAAGAAATAAAGAACTCTAAACTTGATGTATTTTTTTGACCAATTGTAAAAAACAATTAAAAAGATGATTGCTAAAACACTTGTTAATGACATATGAAAGTCAAAAGATACAAGTAATTTTCCTTCAGAAATAAAGAATAATTGGATAAAAAATGTAAATGTTAACAAAAATACGATAGGTTTTAAACCATTGAGCATCTTTTTTATTGGAACTCCTGCAGTTGCAGTTAAAACCATCATCCCAACAAAAATAGCAAGCATTGCAATCATTGGTGTCCAATCAGTTGATATTGGAATAATAAAAGTTGCAACTAGTAATACAACCAATGAGAAAAACTTCATACGAGGGTCTAAACGGTGTAACCATGAATCTCCAGGTATATATTGACCTATTGTAATATTATTCATGAGACACCTCCTTTAAATGACTTAGAAGTGATTCATAATCATATTGAGGTTTATAAGGAATACCTACTTTACTCTCAAGATGTTTTAAAATCTTTAAAGGTGTTGGCATATCTAAATGAAATTCATCAAAATGAGGATGTTCAAATAACATTTCTTTTGAACCGTCAAAAGCGAGCATTCCATTGTTTAAAACAATCACACGCTTTGCATATTCACTGACTAAATCCATATCATGGGTAATCATAATAATTGATTTATTCTCTTTTTCATGAATATCTTGAAAGATAGCCATTAAATCTTTTCTACCCTTTGGATCAAGACCTCGTGTAGGTTCATCTAAAACAAGTATTTCTGGTTCCATCGCTAAAATACCTGCAACAGCAACTCTTCTCATTTGACCACCTGAAATTCTAAAAGGTGATTGATCATATAAGGATTCATCAATACCTACAATGGCTGCAGCTCTTTTAGCTTTTTCGATAGCCTCAGCTTCTGATGATTTAAAGTTTTTAGGTCCAAACATAATATCTTTTAAAATTGTTTCTTCAAATAATTGATATTCAGGAAATTGAAAAACAAGACCAACCTTCTGACGGAGATAATTAATCTTTTCATTTTTCTTTGGTGGTAAACTTTGTCCAAAAATCGTCACTTTGCCCTTCGTAGGCAATAAAAGAGCATTCATATGTTGAACTAATGTTGATTTCCCTGAACCTGTATGCCCGACAATTGCGATAAACTCACCCCTAGGCTTCACTTCAAAGGTGATGTGTCCAATAGCGTCATAATTGACCTTAAGTCCGCGATACGCGTAACTTACATCTTTGAATTGAATTCCCATAGTGCCTCCAATAACTTAGGATCCGTCTTTGGATCCCGTGCTAAATCGTTATATAATGCTAGACCAAAGGGAAGCTCTAAATGAGAAGACTTTAATAAATCTTCTTTTGTAAATACTTCCTTAGGTGTACCTTCCAATATAATTTCTCCATCTTTTAAAACAATTAATCGATCACTTAAACCAGCAAACGATAAATCATGAGTAATCGTGACAATGGTTTTATTCAGTGACTTATTTAAATACTTAATAAGTTCAACAATTTCTCTTGTACCTTCTGGATCTAACATAGAGGTTGCTTCATCAAGAATTAAGATATCTTGTTCCATCGCAAGTGCACCCGCAATAGCAACTCTTTGTTTTTGTCCACCAGATAACTGATGAGGCTCTTTACTTAAAAAATCTTCCATTCCAACAAGCTTTGCATAATGCATAATTTTTTCAACCATTTCATCATGTGGAATCATCTGATTTTCAAGACCAAAAGCGATATCGTGTTTTACTGTCACACCGACAAATTGATTGTCGGGATTTTGAAAAACAATACCTATTTTTTTTCTGATTGCTGGAAGATTCACTTCATCAAGCAACAACCCATCAATATGAATTTCACCCGAGGTGGGTGCTAAAAGACCGACAAGACATTTGGAAAGTGTCGATTTTCCTGACCCATTGTGTCCTAAAATAGACACCCATGTTCCTTTATCAATCGACAAACTGACTTTGCGTAAAGCTTCATCATCTTGATTGTATGAAAAGCTTAAATCGCTCACTTTTATCATGTGTGTTCACCTACATTTCGTACCCTAACATTATATCATGTTAAGACACGTTATGAAAGTAGCGAGCAAAATATCATATTCTCTATTTCAGGTATTTTGAAAGATGAATTTTTCTATGTGAATAAAAAATGTAAAAAGGTAGCGTTTTTTGAATGTTTTATTTATAATGGGTATGAAAACAATATGAGGTGAAATGATGGTACATACATTTACAACTAATAATTTTGAACAAGAAGTCTTGAAAAGTAACGTTCCTGTTCTCGTAGAATTTTGGGCAACATGGTGTGGTCCTTGTCAAAGGGTTGCTCCTATATTAGAAGATCTAGCAAATGACGTTAAAGATCTAGCAAAAATCGGTAAACTCGATGTTGATGAAGAATATGAAATTGCAGATGAATTAGGCATTATGAGCATTCCAACATTGATTGTATTTAAAGAAGGAAAAGTATATCAATCAACAATTGGTGTACAATCAAAAGATACACTTAAAAAATTACTCAACTTATGAAAGACGTCATTATCATAGGCTATGGTCCTGCAGGGATACAAGCTGCTATCTATTTAAAAAGACAAGGGATTAATCCCTTTGTCATTGGTAAAGATTTAGGTGCTCTAGAAGGATATGATGATCTTGTTGAAAACTTTTATGGTTTAGTACGTCCAATTGACGGAAAAGAGCTTATTAGAAACGGCATAGAACAAGCTAAACATTTAGGCATAGATATTGTAACTGATTCTGTCATCTCATTAAAGACAATTGATCAAACTTTTGAAATCATTACACCAACGACTACTTACCAATCAAAGACTGTTTTACTAGCTACAGGAAAACAAAGACGCACGATGAAGCGTCGTGGATTCTCTGAGTTTCGTGGCAAAGGTATTAGCATGTGTGCAACCTGTGATGGTTTCTTCTATCGCAGAAAGAAAATAGGTATTATTGGTTGTGGACCCTACATGTTACATGAGTTAGAATACCTTAAAAAAATGACCTCCGATATTACAGTATTTACCGATGGACATGCGTTAAATATGGAAATTGATGTTCCTGTAGTCTATGATAAAATTACTAGATTCACAGGGACTGATAGAATATCTTTCATTGAAACAGCAAACCAATCTTATGAAATTCAAGGTGTCTTTATCGCATTAGGAACACCAAGTTCAGTTGATTTTGCAAGTCAACTTGGTGTCATTATCGAAAAAAATAATCTTGTTGTTGATAAAAACTATATGACAAATATCCCTGGATTATTTGCTGCAGGTGATATTATCGGAGGAAAACTCCAAATCGTTAAGGCTGTTTATGATGGAATGAATGCAGCTGATGCCATTTATAACTACTTAAATCCAAAAAAATCACTTGCTGACAAGTGATTTTTTTATCATGACTATATTTGATTTAAAACTGTTTCATAAAGTATGTTGCTAGGTTCTACAA
>CAYJBI010000143.1:0-3533 GCA_964368345.1 uncultured Mariniplasma sp.
AGACAATATCTTAAGACAAATAGAACTGAAATTTAAAGAAATTAATGAAAAAGTTGAAGTTCGTTTGGGTGAAGGTTTCGAAAAAACGAATCAAACATTTACAAATGTCGTTGAAAGACTTACGAAAATTGATGAAGCACAAAAGAAAATAGAAACGTTGTCTACTGAAGTAATCTCATTAAATGATTTACTCAAAGGTCAAAAAACAAGAGGAATCTTTGGGGAAGTGCAGCTTTATCAACTTCTTTCAGCAGTTTTAGGGGATAATGACGAACTTTATGAAAAACAAAAAACGTTATCCAACGGTGCGATTGCTGATGCGATCGTGTACGCTCCAGAACCAATAGGAATGATTGCTGTTGATTCTAAATTTCCATTAGAAAATTACAGAAGAATGGTTGATCATGATTTAGGGGAAGCGGATCGCGTACAAGCAACCAAAGACTTTAAAAGAGATGTTAAAAAGCATATTGATGATATTAAAAACAAGTATATTCTCTTTAATGAAACAGGAGATCAAGCGTTTATGTTTGTTCCTGCGGAAGCCATTTTCGCAGAAATATCTGCACATCATGAAGAATTGATCGAGTACGCTTCAAAGAACAAGGTTTGGCTTGTATCACCTACAACATTAATGTCAACATTATCGATGATTCAAATGGTTGTTCGTAATCTTGAACGTGATAAACAAGCGAAAGTGATTGTTGAAGAACTTAAGAAACTTGGTGAAGAGTTTAAAAGATATGGAGATCGTTGGGATAAACTTAAACGTTCGATTGAAAGTGTTGCTAAAACAGCGGATAGCGTTCATACAACATCTTCAAAGATATCTAAAAAATTCAAATATATTTCTGAAGCAAAATTTACTGAAATAGAAACTGATGAACCTGAAGAAATCGAAATAGAGATACCTCTTGATTAGAATTGACAAACTGCTTTATTAACGTTATAATGAATTATAAATCGATGATGAGAGAGTAGCATTTAACCTCTTGGTTAGCGAATCGGGGATGGTGAAAGCCCGAGCCAATGATAAATGTGAAGAACACTCGGAGAGATGGAAGAAATTCTTAAAAGAAAACTAGAACCATCCGCTGACTGCGTTAACGTTTTTTAAGGGCTAGGATTAATTCTAGAACTAAGGTGGTACCGCGTATATTTTACGTCCTTAGATTTTAAGGGCGTTTTTATTTTTTAATAGGAGGTCTAAATATGGAAACAACAGTTAAACAAATTTATAGAGAAACTGACGTTGTCGTTGGTAAAACAATTGAATTGTACGGATGGATACGTAATCATCGCGCACAAAAAGAATTTGGATTTATCAACTTTCACGATGGTACATTTTTTGAAACACTACAAGTAGTCTACGAAGAATCTAAAGTAGATAATTTTAAAGAAATCCAAAAGTTTCGCGTAGGAAGTGCTATTTTAGTCAAAGGAGAACTCATTTTAACACCAAATGCGAAACAACCCTTTGAAGTTAAAGCACTTCATGTTGAATTATTAGGAGATTCTCCGGAAGATTACCCGATTCAACCTAAACGACATACACGCGAGTTTTTACGTGAGGTTGCTCATTTAAGAGCGAGAACTAACCTTTTTCACGCTGTCTTCCGTTTAAGATCGGTTGCTGCAATGGGAATTCATGAATTCTTTCAATCAAAAGGATTCATTTACACGCACACACCAATCATTACGGGTAATGATGGAGAAGGTGCGGGTCAAATGTTTAGTGTTACAACACTACCACTGGATAAAATCCCTTTGAATGAAGAGAAAAAAATTGATTATAAAAAAGATTTTTTTGGTAGAGCAACTAACTTAACCGTGACTGGTCAATTAGAAGCTGAAACATTTGCTTTAGCGTTCAAAAATGTTTATACGTTTGGACCAACCTTTAGAGCTGAAAACTCAAACACATTAAGACATGCATCCGAATTTTGGATGATTGAACCTGAAATGGCATTTGCTGACTTAAAGAAAAATATGGAAGTCGTTGAAGATATGGTTAAATTCCTGATTAAATATGTGTTTGAAAAACTTCCTGAAGAAATGGTATTCTTTGATAAGTTCGTTGAACCTGGTTTAACCGATCGTCTATTAAAGGTATTGAATAGCCCATTTGCAAGAGTCACTCATAAAGAAGCTATTGATATCTTATTAAACAGCGGTGTTAAATTTGAAAATACACCAAAACATGGTCAAGACATTAATACTGAACACGAAAAATTCTTAACTGAAAGATATTTCGAATCTCCAGTCTTTGTTACAGATTGGCCAAAGGATATTAAAGCATTTTATATGCGTTTAAATGATGATGGAAAAACGGTTGCTGCTATGGATCTACTTGTTCCAGGTTCTGGTGAACTTGTGGGTGGTTCACAAAGAGAAGAAAGACTTGATTTACTCATCAAGCGTATGGAAGAAATGCATGTTCCACAAAAAGACCTTGAATGGTATCTCGACTTAAGACGTTATGGTGGTTGCGTCCATTCAGGATTTGGTATGGGATTTGAAAGATTGATTATGTATTTATCAGGTGTTGAGAATATCAGAGATGTTATTCCTTTCCCAAGAACTCCAAAAAACTGTGAATTTTAAGAGGCCACCCGGCCTCTTTCTTTTATAAAGAAAGGGTGAGAATAACAAAATTAAATATTTCTCTAGAAACCTATGTTTTTTTAATTGACAAACGACACACATCATACTATAATGTAATTACCCCTAAAAGCGCTTTCAAATGAAGTGTTTGAAAAAAAGGTGTAAATTTGGATGATAACAACACATTATTCGATTGTATTTTCAAGGTTATTATTATATAATACTTGTGTTGAGGTGAAGAGTTGAATGTATCCAAATCTAACCGATATTCGAACATATTTTTTTGAAACGACGTCAAGCGTTTTTTTCATATTTAAAGACTGAGTGCTTTTGGGATACCGAGAGTACTTTTATTTTATAAAAAAAGTAAAGTCAAATACAATAAAGGAGTATAGGATCACATGGAGATCAGATTAGAGAATTTATCTAAAATTTTCGTCGATAAGACTGGAAAAGAAACTCGTGCAGTAGACCAAATGGATTTGGTTATTCCCTCAGGAAAACTTGTGGGATTGCTTGGACCTTCAGGTTGTGGGAAAACAACAACCTTATTTATGATTGCAGGCTTACATAAGCCAACAGCTGGAAAGATATTCTTTGGTGATGAAGAAGTTACTAAATTATCATCAGACAAAAGAGGAATTGGTTTAGTTTTCCAAAACTATGCGCTCTATCCACACATGACAGTTCGTCAAAACATTATGTTTCCTCTCGAAAATTTAAGAATTGAACGTGATGAAGCTGTTCAACGCGTTGTAGAGATGGCAAAACTTGTAGGTATTGAAGACCAATTAGATAAAAAACCTGGTCAACTTTCTGGTGGTCAACAACAACGTGTTGCTATTGCACGCGCACTTGTTAAGAAACCTAAGGTTCTTCTTCTAGATGAACCACTATCAAACCTTGATGCCCGTTTACGTCTTCAAACA
>CAYJBI010000144.1:0-3477 GCA_964368345.1 uncultured Mariniplasma sp.
CCTAGATGATGGAAGTATTACAGCACTTAACTATGGATTTATGATACGAAATCTCATTTATGGTGTGATTGCTGCATCATTAATAACCGTGATTTATCCATTAATCATTAAACATATTGCTCAAAACAATCAGAAGGAATATAACCTCATGATCAGTAAAACAATTAATTTCTTTATACTGATTTTATTACCTTTGAGTTTAATATTGATGATTTTTGATAATGAAGTTGTAAAAATCATATTTGAAAGAGGATTATTTACTTCATCAGATACGATGCTTACTTCTAAGGTGATGTTTTATTACACGATTGGAATGCTTGCTTTTTCGATTAAAGAACTCTTGATTAGAGTTTCTTATGCCAATCATAATACGAAATTGCCTTTAGGTATCACTATATTTGGTTCGTTATTAAATATTGTATTAAGTCTTATTCTTAAAGAGTATATGGGTGTCTCTGGAATTGCGTTAGGATTATCAATTGCAGAAATCATGTCACTCTTCTTACTCATTTTCTATATGTATCAATCACGCGTCTTTAATTTTAGACCGCATCTTCTTGATACGGTTAAAACGATGACGATTACATCAGTATTTGGATTTATTCTCTATTTATTATATCCTTATTTATGGTTACCTGATGGTGTGATACTTTTAGTTTTATCACTGGGACTCTATAGCGGATTATATCTCTTATTCGTTTTATTGAGTGCACATCTCATGAAAGTTAAGTTAATCAATGAGTTCATTCAACTCATAAAGGGGAATTATCATGTTAGCTCTTAATCAAACAAAGATAATAAGAAATCTTATCTCACAAATCATACTCATTGGGTATGTTTTAGGGCATTTTGTGATTTGGAATGTTAATTATGGTCCTCTTTTAGCCATTCAATCGGATATTTTTTATATCATGAACTGGTTTTTGCTCGGCGCACTTATATTAAGTTTTGAAGATGTTTTCAATAAGAAATTTCTGAAAAAGAGTATATTCTTTCTCGTGATGATGATTGTTTTATTCATCGGATCACTTTTTGTTGGTTATGGGACAAGATCTAGAGCTTATACAATCAGCCAAGTTCCTATTTATATACTTATTGTATTAGTATCATCTACACTTCATAAAAATGCTGTTAAATGGATGTTTTATGCTCTTCTTGCTTTATTTAGTGTCTATCATATCCTAGGTATTATCGGATTTCTATTTAAATTTGATTTCTTTTTTGGTTTGATTCCTAATCAAGTCATTGATAGTTACCGCTATAGTTCAATTTTAACAAATCCTAATGCATGGGGCGAGTTTGCATTTGTATCACTTTTTATAACACTCTTTTTCTTTGTCGAAGATAAGAAGTTAAATCATCTCTATTTATATATTCCAATGTTTGGTTTAATAGCTCTATCACTTTTGATATCATTAAGTAGAAATGCAATGATGATGACTTTGGTTGTCTACTTATGTTTATTAATCTATTCAAAATACTTAAGTAAAGCTTTTAGAAGACTGTTAATTATTGGTCTATTTGGAGCAGTTTTAAGTTTAACTATCCTTTTTGTTGTTAAAACTGAATTTGCATTAAACTTTTTAAGATTAAACCAAGGACTCACGGGAAGAAGTGAATTATGGCGTTTTGTTTTTCATGAATTTTTACGTACACCTTGGTTTGGTGTAGGTTTCAATAACAGTTCGATTGCTATTATCGATTCAAATCTTTTTGATGTGTCATCGACACATTCAATGTATCTTGGTTTACTTTATGAAATGGGAGTATTTGGTTTTTTAATCTTCATGTTTTGGATTATCAAACGTGCATTTATTTACCTCCATCAAGCTAAACTCGAGTCACCCTATCGTATAAGTGTAATGATGTTTTTGATTCTTTGGATTAGTTTTTTTATAGGACAAATCTTTGAATTCCAGTTTTTCAAAGTAGGTGCTATCAATACATTTATCCTTGTCGTAATCGGATTATCTTATACATTAGAAAGTCGTGTTAAAGAATCCATAATACCAAAGAAAATCATTCATATCATTACAGGTTTAGAAAGCGGTGGAGCAGAATCCATGCTTTATAAACTTATATTGCATCGAGATTCTAAAAAGTTTGACTACACCGTGATTTCTTTAACTACTCTTGGTGCTTATGGCAATCGGTTAAAAGAATTAGGTGTTCATGTTATTGCACTTAATTTAGGTAAACCTAAGATGTTTAAAGCACTTTATCAAAGTCATAAAGCACTCAAAGATAGTTATACTGTCCAAGGATGGTTATATCATGGTAACCTTGCAGCATTAATCTGTTGTCAACTTTATGGGATTGATCGTCTCATTTGGGGAATTAGACAAACAGATATTAGTTTTGAACATAATAAAAAATCAACCATGTATCTTGCGAGATTCCTTTCTAAGTTATCATTTTTACCAGATGTGATTGAAAGTAATTCATCATCAGGTATTGACTCACACGTTCAGATTGGTTATCGTAAAGATAAGTTCAAACTTGTTAGTAATGGTTTTGAAGTTTCTAAGTATGCTAAAAATAAGAAAAATGATGATGCCATTCGTCAATCGCTTGGTATTCAAGATGAAATCATTATAGGTCATGTTGCCCGTTTTGATGTTCAAAAAGACCAACAAACACTTTTTAAAGCGTTAAATATAGCAAAAAATAAGTTTAATCAACCATGGAAACTGGTTTGTCTTGGAATAGATATGACAAATGAAAACCAAAAACTGATGGACATGATTGAAGAAAACGGTTTAAAAGATCATGTTTATTTACTTGGTGTAAGAAAAGATGTACAATCATTTATGTCATTATTTGATCTATTTGTGTTATCATCTCTTGGGGAGGGTTTCCCTAATGTTCTAGGTGAAGCCATGTCTTCAGAAACACCATGTGTTGCAACTAATGTGGGTGAATGCGAAGTTATCATTGGTGATACAGGTATTGTTGTTGAAAAAATGAATCCAGAAGCACTTGCAGAAGGTTTAATCAAATTGATGAACATGAATCTATCCGAACGTGAAACCATGGGGAAAAACGCAAGAATTCGTATTTATGAACATTTTGAGATGAATCAAGTTGCGAGATTCTACGAATCCTACTATCTAGAGGAATAATAAATGAAATTTTTAATGTATGCAAAAGAATGGTTTAAAACATTATCGACATTTTATCGGTATGCGATAGCAATCGTTCTTTTACTCATACATTTTTCGATATGGCATATCCATATGCCTGAGGTAGCTGAACTTCAATCGTTTGGATTAAAATTTGTCACTGTGATGTTATTATTAGGTTACGTTCTAGCTTTGCATAAGGTTGATCCAAAAGAAGATATTAAATCAGTTGGTTTTATCTTAGTTCTTTTACTTGTTTTATTATGGAATACAACAAAGATTATTCTTGATTTTAATGGGATTGTTGTAGATATGGGATTTAGAAGTGAAGAACTCATCATGGAAGCATTCCCAA
>CAYJBI010000145.1:0-3459 GCA_964368345.1 uncultured Mariniplasma sp.
AATGTCGGAGCCACAATCCGATGCGTTTACCGCTTCGCCACAGCCGCCGTGTGATAGCGCAATTACTATTATACAATATTATTCTTTTTTGTAAAGGGAAATTATGTAAAAAAATACAATTCGTTGATTAATAAATAGATATCAAGTAAACTATATCAAGAAGGATGTGAACAAGAATGCTCAAATGGATTTTACGTTTTTTTTATATCATGATTATCTCTGTAGCAACCCTCTATGTTTACGGTAGTGCTAATTACGGTAGACTTGAGGCATACTATAATACATATATGGCCGATGAGATTGACAATGATACAGCTTATTTAAATGGCATTAATACATTAATGAATTTAGAGTATTACCAACAAAATGCCGTATACTCTTATACGTCAACAGATGAATCTCAAAAGTTAAAACTTTCAGTGCATGCCATTGGGATAAATAATGACGGTGTTTATTACGATGGTTTAATGATTTTTGTTAATCAACTTGATTTAAAAAGTGATGATAAAACAATTGAAAAACCAATCATCAAAATTACAGCACACTTAAGTGACAAAACATACAAACTAAATGATACAATGGTCGATAACCCTAGTATTATCTTTGATTCAACAAAAGAATTCCCGTATTCATATGCCCCAACACTTTTCTTGGTATATGCTGAAGATTATCTTTTAATTCCTGAAACAGAAAATTTTGCAACCATCAATCAAATTACTGTATCTTATTCAGATGGTACTCGTGGCGAAGATGGACAATATGTCTTCGACACAACACTATTATTTGCTGGATCAAATGTTGAAATGCCTGAGGCTGCTTATAACAAAGCAACTAACTTAGTACTTAATGAATCTTCATTAAGATTATCTGAAACTTATGGTGATGATTTATCCGATGATGAAATTGCAACATTAGGTTTAATCACCGAACGTGGTTCATTAAAAGAGTTTAATAATATTATTGTTAGAACAATGGTCATTTATTCACTCATTGTCATCGCATTAACTTATATTCTTTTCTTCCATAAACTCGTTGTTGAAAAGATTAAATCAAAACGTTTTGACAAACAAAGTGTTACTACAGAATCACCAAAGGTACAAGAAGCTATTTTCAAAGATATTGAATACACTGAAGACGGCAAAAAGAAATAATAACGTAGGTTCACTTGATCTTTTGATGAAGTGAACCTTTTCTTTTACCGATTTTACTTTTTTCATTGCATTTTTTCTTTCCTTTATGCTATACTTATTTATGCGTCAATAGGGGTATGGTGTCAACGGTAGCACAGCGGTCTCCAAAACCGTCGGTGCGGGTTCGAATCCTGCTACCCCTGCCATTTAAAACAAATGGCTTCCTTCAAATAGAACAGATAATGTTCTCATTAGGAAGCCTTTTTTTATCTTTATAGATGCAGTTTTACAATCATTGTTGTTCCCCTAGATAAAGAACTCTTTAAATCAATGGTTCCTTCATATTTTAACGTGATATGTTTTACAATGGCTAATCCTAATCCAGTTCCTCCATCTAAACGGCCTTTATCCACGCGGTAAAAACGTTCAAATACACGTTGTTGATGTTCTTCGGAAATACCGATACCTTGATCTTTCACTAAGAAAATAACCATATCATCTTCTCGATATAATTTAATTTCAATATGTTTATTGGCATCACTGTACTTAATCGCGTTTTCTATTAAGTTTTTAAACAGTTTTTGTAGGTCAATTGCATCACATACTGCATGCACAGGTTGAATATTAACATGAAAGTTCATTTGTTTTTGTTCTGCATGTGGTTTTAATAATCCAATGGTTTCTTTTAAAAGATGATCTAGCTGAACAGATGAATAACTCTTCTCTTTTATATTTTCTAAACGCGATAACATGAGCATATCTTCGACTAATGCTGCCATATTTTCAGTCTGCAAAACAATTTCATGTGCTGTCTTCTTGTAATCTTCTGGTTGTATCACTTGATGTTCAATGAGTTCTGCATAACCTCTAATCGCTGTAAGGGGGCTTTTTAATTCATGCGATGCATGGCTAAAAAAGTCTTTTTTTATTTGCTCAATAGCACGTTCATGACTAACATCTTTAATTAAGACAAGAACAGTCGCTTTTGTTTTATTTCTTCCCTCTGCATCAACATGAAAAACCTTGACTTCAAGCAGTTTACCTTCATATTTCATATCAAAAATACGATTTTGTGAATCTCTATTGACCTCTTGAATTGCTTTTTGTAGTTCATGATAACGAATGATAACATAAGCAGGTTTATCATAAGCTTCTTCTGTCAAATGAAAAAATAACTCTGCATCTTGATTGTAATAAACCAAGTGTTCCTCATAATCAAAAAGCATCACAGCTTGTTTTAATTCATTTAAAATCTCTTTTAACTGAATTTGATAAGTTTCTATTGATTTTAAATGACGATCAGTTTCAAGATTAATTCGATTCATTTCATTTAATAACTCATTAATCTCAGGATAAGGACTTGTCAGTGACATCACTTGATACTCACCCTGTGATAAATGATTTAACCCTACTTTTACCTTATCCCACGGTGTTAATAAACTCTTATTAAGTTTTTTTAACCCCACATAATATAACCCAATAATGATTGCTGAAACGCCAATCAATATCCAAAGAACAGCACTATACATGTTGACATGAGATTCGATTGGAATAGCTACCCTAAGAATATTACCATCAGAAAGCTCAGTTGCCATATAAACAAGATCAATACCAATCGTTTCAGAGTTTCTTGTCGCAATTTGGCCTAAATTTTCTATTTCAGGTCTCATGCTTTTATCTTGACCTATCTCATCATCATGCGAATCAATCATGACGATTCGATTTGAATCAAGAAGCGTTATTCTTCTTCCATTTTCATTAGAATAAATGCTAATAAATGCCTCAATTGACCCTTCATAACTCTCATACTCAAGTTCAACTTCAGATAATACAAAAGAAACGAGTTTTTTTTGATAGGACTGTCCGTAAAGATATAAACTCATTACGACAATCAAAAAAAACACCAAAAAAGCGACAATCATCAATGTTAAATTATTTTTGATCAGTGCTCTTTTCATTGAATTTGATATCCTACTCCGCGAATCGTTTGAATAACGACTTCAGCCTGATGAGATGTCAGCTTATTTCGAAGTGCTTTAATATGCATATCAAGTGTTCTTGTTTCACCAATAAAATCAGTTTCCCACACCTCTTTAAATATCTGTTCTTTCGAAACGACTTGATTTCTATTTTTTAGTAATAATTTTAAAATATCATATTCTTTATTTGTTAAATATATGATGTGATCAGAAACTGACAACTGATGCTTACGATCATCAAGTACAACATTTTTTAATACATATTTTTTGTCCTCTATGTGTTTTCTTAGTTTTGATTGAATACGTGAAGTTAATTCTAAAACACCAAAAGGTTTTGTCATGTAATCATC
>CAYJBI010000146.1:0-3450 GCA_964368345.1 uncultured Mariniplasma sp.
GAGTATAAAAAGATGGCCAAAAGCCATCTTTTCCATAAAACGAAAGAGGGTATGAAGATGAAGAAAATCAGTTTTGAAGATTTAAATAAGCTTGAATTAGACTACCAAGAAAAACCTGTTCAAAAAGCACTGAGTCGTGTAATTGTAAAAAACGAAATACAAGGAATATTCGAAAAACTAGAAGTTAAACCATCAATTCAATTTAAGTTCTCTAACGAAATTAAAACACTTCCAGTCACTTCACAAAAACAAAGTGGTAGATGTTGGATTTTTGCAGGTCTCAATGTCCTAAGAGAAATTGTTGCAAATCAGTATGGCTTAAAAGAATTTGAGTTATCACAAAACTATACTGCTTTTTATGATAAACTTGAAAAAATAAACTATTTTATTGAAATTATGGATGACTTTTTAACATGTGATCAAGATGATCGTACATTACAACATATTTTAAAAACAGGTATTCAAGATGGTGGTCAATGGGATATGTTTGTCAGTCTTATTGAAAAATATGGTGTTGTACCAAAAGAAGCAATGATGGAAACATCATCTGCATCTAACACAAGATTTATGAATCAAATCATTAATATCAAATTGCGCCAATATGCAGCAAATGCACGTCACTTAGTAGAAGATGGTCTTGCTAATGAAATACCTGATTTAAAACGTCAAGCACTTGATGAATTATATACATTCTTAGTGACTAATTTAGGTATGCCACCTAAGAATTTTGATCTTGAACTTGTTGTTAACGATTCCTATCAAATGATTAAGAATCTAAATCCAAAATCCTTTTATAAAGAGTACATGAAGGATGTATTAAAAGATTATATCTCGATTATTCATGCACCTACAAAGGATAAACCTTTCATGAAAACGTATATGGTTCAATATTTAGGGAATGTTATTGATGGTAGAGACATCAAATACTTAAATCTTGAAATGGATGATTTCAAGGATTTAGTTTTAAAACAATTACTGAATAAGGAACTCGTATGGTTTGGTTCAGATGTCTCACGCTTTGGAGATCGTACTGTAGGCGTTTGGGATGATAATCAGTATGACTATGAAGAGATGCTTGAAATGAGCCTTTACATGACCAAAGAAGATGAATTAGACTATAGTATGTCGTCAATGAATCATGCGATGGTCTTAACTGCTGTTAATCTTAATGATGGAAAGCCTAATCGTTGGAAAATCGAGAATTCATGGGGCGATAGTGCTGGAAATAAGGGATATTTTTTAATGACTGATACTTGGTTTGATCGTTATGTTTTCCAGGCAGTTATTAATAAAAAATATTTAAACGATAAACAATTAAAAGCATGGAAACAGGAACCTATTAAATTAAAACCATGGGATCCCATGGGATCACTTGCAGATTGAGATTGCTAGTTTTAATCTTTACAACCTTATTGCAATAAACCATGAGTTGTGCTACAATAATAACGGTCAAATCACCGGGACGTGGCGCAGCTTGGTAGCGCACTTGCATGGGGTGCAAGGGGTCGCAAGTTCAAATCTTGTCGTCCCGACCATGATGACACTTGAGCGAGATTGATATCTCGCTTTTTTTATGCAAAAAAGAGCTATGTGGTTACATAACTCTTAGTGAAGAGGTCAATGGTTTCCTATATAAGTATAACTTATGATTCTGAAATCATCGCAACATAATCAGTCGTTAATGTAATTGATAGATTACCATTTCTTATGCGTAATTCATCAATCATTTCTTTTTGATTTATATGAGCTTTTAACTTAATTAAGTAAGTTAGCTCAAACATTGTCCCGAAGTCGGTTGTCTTAACACGGGATAGATGTGTACTATCTGTATATTTTAAGAAAACATCATCAAATACATGTGCATAGTTCAAGTTTTCCGGAATAATAATTTTTAATTTTGCATGTGTCTTATGTTGGACATCAAGTTTAAGAAAATTAATAACAACTAAAACAGTTGATATAAAACCGGTTATAAGTAATGCATAAGTAATCATTCCTAATGACATGGCAAGACCAATACCTACAGCACTTAAAATATAGGTGATATCTCTTGTATCAGAAATAGCAGTACGAAATCTTACAAGTGTAAATACACCAGCTAAACTAAATGCGCGAGCAATATTATTAGATACCAACATAATAATCACCGAAACAACAAGTGGTAATAGAAGCAATGTTGTGTTAAAAGCATGATCATATACGGTTTTTCGATGTGTGAAAGCATAAATAACTGAAACGATACCCCCTAATAGTGTAGATACACCTAAAATAAGAAGTACCTTTGGCAAAGTCATATCAGTTAAGTCAATCGTTTGAAATAATGTCATCATTTTCGTTTCCTCCTATGTAATTTTCGTATGCCTTTCCATATTTGGAAAAGGATTGGCTATACAGCTTTCTTGATGAGAGTTGTTCAACAATCCACAAAGGGAAGTTATTATCAGATTTGATTTCCATTAAAACATCATCTTCATGAGGTAATATATTCTTTCCTGATGAGTCTAAGAGTGTTAGATTATGTGTTCGATATTTAATGTTAGAATCAAAAGTAATTCTTAAGTCATCTAATTCAGATAAAAGGGCAATACGATCATATCTAATAAATGCTCCAGGTTTCGCATGATGAATTTTGATGAAATAATCAATTTCATTCATCATTTGTCGATTATTAAAATCATCAAAATAAGGAATGGATTTATGTTCTAGATAATCTTGTGCCTCTTGATAAGTCATTGTAACTCTTCTCTTATTCACACGTCCCTTTAACTTTTTCTTGATTTCAAGGAAGACAAGACTTTCTGGTTTGAGAGGACAGTCATATGTTCGTAATCTTAGTTTTTCTTTATATCTTGGTTTTTGAATAGAACTTCGAATGATACTAAAGTCATCAGTATCAAAATAGAGATTATAGATGGTGTAATTATTTCCTGATATGGAATAAGGATCATAGATGAGTCTTTTTGAAAACACCTGAATCAGTTCACTCATAGTTTTTTTTGAAATCATGTATTTTCGTTCGTAGCGATTAAAAATCCGGTTATTCATGACTAATCCTCAGTTCATTTGTTTGCTTTCTTATAGGTGAAATGCACGTTTATTATTATACCATTAAAATGAATAATTGTTTTTTAGCTTCTTCATAAAAATAGTCATATCACATATCAATTTATTTAAAAAACAAAAGAATATATTAGACAAAAGAGCATCTATTTGATAAAATAGTTATTGCGACGTGATGTGCACCCGTAGCTCATTTGGATTAGAGCGTAACCCTCCGAAGGTTGAGGTCGCATGTTCGATTCATGTCGGGTGCACCATGTTACGGAGGAATACTCAAGTGGCTGAAGAGGCGGGCTTGGAAAGCTCGTAGGCTGTAAAAGGCGCAGGGGTTCAAATCCCCTTTCCTCCGCCATTAAACGAGCATTGGTCTGATACGATAAGTATTAGACC
>CAYJBI010000147.1:0-3445 GCA_964368345.1 uncultured Mariniplasma sp.
GTTTAGCATCTTCATATTTTGTTCTTGGTAACAAAACAACAAATTCATCGCCACCAATACGAGCAATACGTGTTTCATCTTTAAAAACTTGAATTAATTCGTCAGCAATGGTACATAAAAGTACATCACCTGCATCATGACCGAAAGCATCATTCATTATTTTTAATCCATTGATATCTGCAATGATAATACTCAGTGGAAAATATCTTTCTTGACTTAATCTAAAAAGTTCGTCACTAAAATATCTTCGATTATGTAAATTTGTTAGTGGATCACGATAGCTCAAATATAAAATGGATTGTTCATATCTTTTTCTTTCACTAATATCTTGAGAAAAAACAGTTACACCCATTATTTTTCCCTTTTCATACATAATAGGTGAATACTGTTCTTCAAGATACTTATCAATATCTGTTTCAACCATTGTTTCATAGATTTTTGACTCACCATTTAAAGCAGTATCAAGGCATTCTTTGATTCTTTGTTTCATTTTTGGATGACTAATATAATCAAGAAAAGGTTCTCCCTTTTTAATATCGACACCATAGTACTTTCTCATGGATAGTTCATGAAACTCGTTAAATGATAAGTATTTATATTCGGAATCCACTGCATAAACTTCCATAGCTCTCGTTGAGTCAATACTCGCTTGAAGCAAAACTTGTTGTTTTTTAACACTCTCTTGGGCAATTAGTCGTTCTCTTTGAAAATGAACGATTTGTGCTAGAAACATCGTTACAATAGGATAAAGTGTCAAATAAGGAATAAGTGTTACCTCAAGGATTCTTTGTGCAGTTTCCCATGGTCTTATGGTTAAAAAGCAAGCATAGGTAATAATATGTGCAAGCAAACCTAAAATGAAATATTCAAGCCACAAATTCTTTATTTTTAAACGTCTACTTATTGTATTCCAAAGTAAACCTAAAGAAGCGGTTGTAATAACTGTTAACACACCCGAATAAACACCTGCTCCACCTTGTGTAATACGATAGACTACCGCGATTAATCCAGCTACTCCTGTTGTAATTGGCCCAAAGAATAGTCCTGTAACAACGAACAACACACTGCGCGTATCAAAAAATACGCCTTGTAAATATAACCAGGAGTTTTTCATAACTAAAATCGCGATAACACCAATAATAAAGCCTAAAACAATGGATCTTAATTTGTTTTTTGGAGATTGTCTATAGTTTGTTACAGTATAAATCAAGGCAAGACCAACAAGTAAAATGGCATTATTGATTAAATCTGTAAATATAGGCAAAGCTTCTCTCAAAAATTGCATAACACACCTCATTATATTTTCACATAAACATTATAGCATTTATCATCTATATTTTATAGACTCTTATCCTTAAGTTTTTCTTAAATGAAGTTTATGTGAAACTATTGAAAAAGCATCCCAAAGGATGCTTTATCAAGCGTTAGCACGTACTGTTTTGTATTCAAATAAATTCTTACAGATTTGAATATTTGGAATATGATGGAACTTCTATGATTGCTAGAAGTTCGAGTGATTTGAGTTCTATCCCCCACTCAACCACTTTTTCCATCATCGCTCCTTTTAAGCGTGCTTGCAAAGCTACTTTTTGTTGAGATAACCCTTGAGTACCATAACCCCCAGTGTAGGTTTTTATACCTTCAACAAGTACTTCCTTCATGAACTGGTCCACGTTGTTTTCGTGATAATCTCTTTCATCCACAATCCGATAATTAATATTTAAGCTAAACGATAATTTCGGTTCCCCTTTTACTTCGATGATTTCACGATTGAGATGTAGTTCGCGATTGATGTCATAGATAACTAATCGATCTACAAATGGAATAAGGAAATGAACGCCCTGTGAAATGGGTTTAAAATAAACGCCATAACGTTCTATCATTCCGATCTTATTTGCTGGGATCAATCGAATTCTAGATAAAAGATAGACCGATAAAATGGAAAATACTATCATTGATATGGC
This sequence comes from uncultured Mariniplasma sp., assembly GCA_964368345.1. GTDB lineage: Bacteria > Bacillota_I > Bacilli_A > Acholeplasmatales > Acholeplasmataceae > Peloplasma. Next base: position 1,965 of record CAYJBI010000147.1, read on the forward strand.
TCTGATATATTCTTGCATAACGATCCTCCTTAAATCTATAAAATCATGTTTACACTATCTCATATATACTTATATCACCAAAATAACAATAAAAACAGGGCGTATACGCCCTATTCGTACAAATATCTAAATATTGTTTTCATTCATTTTCATTCGTTTTCATAATTTAAATAGATTTATCTGCCTGTAATTTCATTTTATTTGATATGTGGTTCATAGAAATGTCAAAAATAATGAGTAAGATTGAACCTAAAATGACCCCTCCAACAATATCAGTGATCCAATGGACACCAGAAACTATTCTTCCAACGATTGTTATACCTATGATTAAACTAAAAATAATCAGTAGAATATGGATCACTATTTTTTGTATTTTCATTCTTCGGATAATAAGGGATGCTGAGCCCAAAATAGATATAATCATCAATGTATGTGATGATGGAAAAGATGCCTCTAAATATCCATCAATTAATATGGGTCTATAATTGATTATGAAGTATTCGAATAATAAATAAACCATTATTAAGACTATATAGAACATACCACATAAAGTAATCGAAATATCCACTTTCTTTAACTTACCTCTTATCACCCATTGACCTAAGCCAATACACGCAAAAACAATTGAAACTAAAGGACCTAAAATGCCTATCCAGTCAGTAATCTCATACCATATCATATGCGTACCAATTAATTGATGAAAGAATAGGTTCATTCTAGCAAGCCCAACATATGATTGATTAGGCCCAATCGATTGGACATCAATAAATTTCAAAGAAATAACCAATGAGATAAATAGGGTTATTAAAATACATAAAACAACTAGCTTACTTTTCATATTATTCATAACACACCTTCCTTAATTAATCTAATTGAAACATAGGTAGGGTGTTATTTAAAGAAACGGAGCGTGACATTGGTAGAATTAAATGTTACTTACACTCACATCACCTTATTTTTAATGATTAAAATTATTTTAACAATTAAAAATAGAAAGATAAAAGATCCTAAATAAGGCTGGCGATTCAATATAGTAAATAGAGTCCAAAAAATGAAGAATATTGAATCAATCATTAAAACATGTCTTGTTAATGATTTTCTGTAATACAATACAATAATATGAAGAAAGATAAAAATAAACGCTAAGATAAAAAATCCACTAAGGATTAACTTTATATCTATAAAAGAATCATAATTGAATAGATTGACAAAAACATAGACGTCATTAACATAGTTTGAGAATATTGGAACAAAAGCAAGAAGGGCTGAAAAAAAGTTTAACATGATAAAGATGTATATTGTATATTGTTGATTCATCTGTTTTTTTTCTAAATCTTTTGCAACAACTATTTCTTCTGTAGATAAAAGATCATTTATCGTTACATTAAATAATTTAGAAATTTCTTTTAATGAGTCTAAATTGGGATATCCTCTACCTGTTTCCCATTTAGAGACAGCTGTTCTTGAAATATATAATAAAG
>CAYJBI010000148.1:0-3421 GCA_964368345.1 uncultured Mariniplasma sp.
CTCTTATTCGAGTCATGATATAAAATTGCTTTAGAATGGAAATTTGAGGGTTTTCGTTTTTAACAAAAAAAGAGCTACGGAGGTAACTCTTTTGAAAGATCTTAGATTTAGTCGATTCTAACAGGTAAAATTAAATGTAATAAATCTGCATCTAATTGACCTTTAATAACGAATGGTTTAACTTCACCAGCAAATTGAATTTGAATTTCAGATGAGCTAAATGACTTTAAAGCTTCAACAAGATATCTTGATGAAAACGCAATTTTAATGATTGGACCTGTAATATCTGAAGAAGGAATAATTTCTTCAAGTGCATCCCCTACTTCATTATTTGTAGAACTTATTTCAACAATACGGTCTTGACGCAAGCTCATTTTAATAATGTTGTAATTTGTTTCACGATCTCTTGGTGAAAGAAGAGAAACGCGTTCAACTGCTGCAAGTAATTCTTCTTTGTTAAAAGGAATGATGACTGGAAACTCTGTTGGTATAATACGCATTGTATCAGGATATGTACCTTCTAATAATCTTGTTTGGAATAAAATCTTATTCATTTTGAAAAGAACTTTATTTGGATTGATAAAAAGTTCAACATCTTCATTATAAGTGTCTAAAATCTTAGATAGTTCATCTAAACTTTTGTTCGGGATAACGATGTCAAATTGTTTACTATGCGTTCTTAGTTTTACATTTTTTTGAGACAACCGGTATGAGTCTGTTGCGACACAATATAAGTGATTATCTAAATATTTGAAATTAACACCTGTTAAAATAGGGCGTTTTTCAGAAGAAGCTGTTGCATAGTTAGTTTCTTTGATAATTGTTTTAATGAGTTGAGAATCAAGAACAACAGGATCATCAAGATCAAGGAAGTCGATTTCAGGATAATCTTCAACATCCATAAGTCTTAGTTTAAACTCTGAGCGATCAGCTTTAATAACAATAAGTTTATCTTCGATTAAAGCAAATTCAACTCTTTGAGAAACAATCTTACGAATGATTTCAATTAAGTATTTTCCTGGTATTGCTACTTTACCACCTTGTTTGATGGCTAATGAATGATCATCAATTAAAACTTGAATAGCAACATCTGTATTACTTGTCGTTAGTAAAATATGATCTTCATTCACTTCGAATTTAATAGCATATAAAATGGGAAGAGGTGTTTTTGAAGGAAGACCTTTTTGAACGATAAGAAGTTGATTGAGTAGTACGTCACGATCGATACTGAAAATCATATGTGGGCTCCTTTATTTCTTTTATTTATCTTTATAATTATTGTTATTACAATTGTGGGTTTGTGGGAAAATCTCATAAAGGCTTTATATCGCTATTATTATACCACATTTTCACCATTCTATAAACACTTATTTTTTATTAAAAGCATCTATTTTTTTTATAATTGTGTCAACTGCAATTTTTAATGCGCCATCTTGTTTTAATTCATTATCTATCTTCTCACAAGCAGCCAATACTGTTGAGTGGTCACGATCTCCAAAAAGTGAACCTATCGTTTTATAAGGGATATTGTAACGCATTTTGATAATATACATGGCGATATGTCTTGGAAGTATATATTTGGTATGTCTTTTTTTACCGATTAAATCTTCAAGTGTTATTCCATAAAAATCACTAACGATGGATTGAATACGGTCGTAATTATTTTCATTTAACGAATCACTCTTTCGTTTTGTTTTTAATAAAGGCTCTAACGCCTCATTAACTGACTCGACCGTAAGGTCTAGATTATTTGTCAGGCAGTAGAATAAAACACGTTTGAGCGCTCCTTCAAGTTCTCTAATGTTTGTTACAAATGAAGATGCAATGAATTCTAATACATTATTTGGAATATCATGAATATCACTCGATTCAGACGCTAGTTTTCGTTTTAATATTTCAATACGATGTTCTAAATCAGGGACTTGAATATCGACTGTTAATCCTACTTCAAATCGCGAGGTTAGACGTGTCATGATGTTTTTGAGTTCAGATGCTGGTTTATCACTCGTTATAACGATTTGTTTGTTTGATTGATAGAGGTAATCGAAGAGTTTAAAAAACTCCATCTGTGTTTTTGTTGCTCCACCCATAATTTGGATATCATCAACAAGAAGTACATCGATTTCACGATATTTCGCGTTAAAATCTTCCATTCTTTCTTTTTTTAATAAATTAGCGAAATCTTCGATAAAACCATCAGCTTTAACATAAAGTACTTTTTTGTTAATATCTTGATCTAAGATATAGTTACCAATAGATTGCATAAGATGGGTTTTACCCAATCCAACATCCCCAAAGATATAAAGAGGGTTTGCTACAGCACCAGGTTGATCTGCAACTTTCATGGCCATTCTAAAAGCAAACATGTTCGACTTACCAACAACAAAATTATCAAAAGTATACGTTGCATTTAAATTTCCAGGACGATACTTAAGACTTAAGTTTCTCTCAGGACTCACTAACGTTTCTTCAGGAATCATTTCAGATGCAGTCACAAACTTAAATCGTATGGGTGCAAGGTTAAATTTCTGAGCTAAGGTATTAATTTTGCCGAGATAAAGTCGATTGATTCTATTTTTAATAAATTCGCTTGGAACAATGACATATACATGGTCATTTGCGTATTTATGTGTTGACTTGATAGGTTCAAAGACTTCTTGAAAAATGTCTTCACTGAACGTGGTTTCAAGTTCATTCAAAATGCGCTGCCAGAGCAGGTCGTATGTGTTCATATATAAACCCCTTATTTCATCGTACTCATAGGATATCATACTAAAGCTAAAATGAACGAAAAAGATATCCACAGTTTTTGTGGAAAAGGTTGGGAATACGTCTGTTGATAAGTGGGTTTAATGTGGAAAAGTGTATAGATATTACGTCTTTATTAAGCCAATCTTAAGTTTTCCCCAGTTTTCCACATTCCCACAATAAAGTGGTTAAGTTACCCACAATGTTTCAATGGAAAAAGAGTTGAATATTTTTAGAAAATAAGCGATTCATGAAGATTGCTTAGATGTTGTAAAAAAATGAGAATTTGAATTGTTAAAAAAAGTCTCTTTAGTGTTGACAAATGATATGTCTTTTTATATAATGATTAAGCATGGTTTCGCAAGAAAGGTGGTTTTATTTGTGAAAAGAACATATCAACCAAGTAAGCTTAAGCGCGTTAAGACCCATGGCTTTAGAGCAAGAATGGCTACAGCTAATGGCAGACAAGTATTGGCTCGCCGCAGATTGAAAGGCCGCGCAGCATTAACTGTTTAAAAAACTCAATCATTATTTTAAAAACACTTGGATTACTCGTTTAAAATAATAACGTTATGTTATTTTTTGAGTAATCCTTCTTTTTTTAAAAAAATTGAAAACCTATGAAAAAAAGATATCGCATAAAGAAGAATAGCGAAATCGATGCGATCTTCAA
>CAYJBI010000149.1:0-3405 GCA_964368345.1 uncultured Mariniplasma sp.
GCTTTAATTATTCTGGGGGACATATGGAAAAAATAACAGTGTTAGTTTTAGTCTTATTGAACTTACTAATTCTTTCTGGATGTCAAAAAAAAGAAGCATCCGTCTCTTTTGATTCCTATTTGCTTTCAGATACATTATTAGTAGAAGATCTTAAAAGCAGCGATGATCAATTTGCTTTTATAATCACAGAATCTAATCAAACCTATACGCAAACGATTTATATTTGGGATAACAAACTAAGAAGAGAATTACGGCAAGAACTTATCCAACTAACAAGTTTGCTTGAAAGTGAAACAAGACGTGTGAGTTTATTTCAAACAGTTGTAAATTTAAACCCGCTTGAGGATTTCAAAATCACGTTAAATCATCGAGATTTAATGGAGTATCCTGATGTTAATCTTTCATCTTTCATTATTTCAGTTTTATTTCCTAGATCTTTTTATATCAAAGAAAGCGAGTTAAAACAAAGTCTCCTTGATATGATTATAAGGTTAGAAACTTTAGAAGAACATGGAGATACAGAAGTTATTTCAATTCAAACAATAACAAATGAAGACATACGATTAAATCAAGTTGATTTGAATGTCATGTATCGGTTTCATGATATTGAAGACATTAGTTTGTGGTTATCGCTATATGAAGAGCACATCGATTGATGAGCTCTTTTTTCTATTTATAAATCTAGAATAATAAAACGTATCACAAGATTCATAAACCATCTTTTATTCATAGAAAATCCAAAACAAATTAGTAGAATATCTTTATTTATCGTATGCGATATCAAATGAATATTCTAAGCAAGTTTTATAGATTTTTACTATAATCTTATATAATAGAAGAATCAAAGAGACCTTTTGATATTCATAAAGTTACTAGAAGGTAAGCATGTTTTGATGAATCATTTACCTGATTTATAGCGACTTCAATTTGAAGAAATCATAAAAATAGGAATTCATATAGATTATATTTTCTCATATCTAAAAGTGGAGATATAAATAAGATATATCGATCAAAAAATGATGCGTTTAATCAATTGATGTCATGTAATTAATTGACTAAAGGATACCAAAATGAATGGGCGAGATATGTTTATCTCTCAACGACTCTAGGAACTAGACAAAAAAGAGTATGTAAGATGATTAGTCTTTGAGATTAAAAGATTAAATCTAAAAATATAAAATATAAGAATGTGTGAGGTGCCGATATGAACTATGAAAAACTATATCAAATGCAATTTAGAAAACTTTATCCAAACTATGTAAAAAAAGCCACTCTTAAGGGAAAAACTAAAGAAGAAGTTGATGAAATTATCACCTGGTTAACAGGTTATTCCATACAAGAATTAAAATATATCATTGAAAGTGATGTTGATGTAAGATCGTTTTTTGAGGGTGCCCCAAAGATGAATGAAAAAGTTAGTTTAATTACAGGAGTAATATGTGGCATTAGGATTGAAACCATTGAAGATCCATTGATGAAGAAGATTAGATACTTAGACAAACTCATTGATGAACTATCAAAAGGTAAATCAATGAATAAAATCTTGAGAGAATCTATGTAATATGGTATGATTGGTATGAATTTAATCATTTAGGGTTGCCACCGGGTAATCCGTGCTATTAAGCATTTTGGTATACATCGTTAGGTCTTTGAAGATGTATACGAAAATGCTTATTTTTTTTGGAGGTTTTCATGTTGATTAAAAGCTTTAAATTAAATCTATTTGAGTTTATGATTTGGGTGGTTGCAACCCTTATTTTAACCATGTCTTTTATTCTTTCATCTTCTCATTTCTTATATCTTATATCATCGGTTATAGGAATAAGTGCCCTACTTTATTTAGCCAAAGGCGAACCTCTAGGTCAAGTACTTACAGTTCTTTTTAGTATTCTTTACGCCATTGTTTCTTATCAGTTTAAATATTATGGTGAAATGATAACATATTTATTTATGACATTACCTAGTGGTTTAATTGCTTTTATCGTATGGTATAAAAATCCATATCAAAAAAGTCAATCCACGGTCAAAGTATCAAATCTATCAAAGTTGAAGATAGCATTTATCATCATACTTGCACCTATTGTTACAGTTCTTTTTTATTACCTTTTAAAAAAGCTAAATACACCATACCTATGGATAAGCGCATTATCTATAACAACAAGTTTTATAGCATCCATGTTAACCTTATTTAGATCACGTTATTATGCTTTATTTTATTCGTTAAATGATTTAGTTCTTATCATATTATGGGTTTTAGCAACAATCAATCACTTATCCTTTTTACCGATGGTTTTGTGTTTCATTATTTTCTTTTCTTTTGATCTATACGGATTTATGAATTGGAAGAAGATTGCAAAAAGTCAAATGTAATCATATTAAAAAATTTTATAGATTATCTTTAAAATAACAGGAAAAACATATAAATCACCTAAAAATAAGCTGATTCTACTTGGAGTAGAGTCTTTTTCATAAACTCTACGTGTTGATAAAACGGAGTAGATGAATTTAAAATATCAAGAGAGCATGCGATTCACAAACACACGTTATAATAATCCTATCCATGAAGGAGGAGTTTTTATGGCAACGTTATTATTTGGAGATTCCATTGCAAAAGGTATTACATATGATGATAGCAAGTTATCGATTGCAGTAGAGGGTGTTGTTGATAAAATTGAAAAACGCTTTAAGATTGAGGTTCTTAACTATTCTATCTATGGACAAACAATCAAAAGACTGCATGAAAAAAATATAATCCAATCACGTATCGAAAAATTGGATTATTCTATACAAAATTATTGTGCTATTGCATTGGGTGGGAATGATGCGGATTTTGACTGGGAAAAGGTTTCCACTAACCCCCATATAAATCACGAACCAAAAACACCCTTAAAACAATTTGAAGAACTTTTAGAATACTATGTAAAATACTTACAATCAAAAAAAATTACAGTCATCTTATTAACCACTGTACCCCTCATATCGAAAAGATATTTTAACGAAGTGATTCAGAGAGTAGGAAATCCCAAACATATTATGGAGTTTTTTAATCAAGATATTGAAATGATCTCAAGACACCATGAAGCTTATAGTCATGTTATCACAAAGATCGCTTATAAATATCAGTGTATTCTTTTGGATATTCGAACACATTTGTTACTTCATAACAGATATAATGATTATTTATCTTTAGATGGTGTTCATCCTAATCAATTAGGTTATGATTTAATCTTTGATATTATCGATGAAATGATAACTAAGGATGACAGATTAAAAATATTGAATAATCACATACGATATCCCCTTGATTAAACGATAACTTACGATCTACAAGAGCTCCTTTTGGGAACTCTTTTTTTAGATGCAATCTTTATAAATGTTATAAAACTTTGTTTGTATTTAGTCATT
>CAYJBI010000150.1:0-3391 GCA_964368345.1 uncultured Mariniplasma sp.
CTAAAAATACAGCTTATGTTGATATTTCTAGGAAATTGAATATCCATAATTCGTTGATTAACTAATTGATATTCTTCTTCCACACCAATTTCAATCATCACTATTTTTTCATCTTCAATTGATAATGTCTTAATAATATTTTCAACGGATGATTCATTTAAAATGGTTTGTGCCATTAAGTAGGTTGATGAAATAACTGAATCAACACCTAACTTTTTAAAAAGTTCAACATTTTTAGGATTTCTAACCTTAGCAACTGTTCGCTTGATATTAAAAAGTCTTTTAGCTGTAATACATGCGATATAGTTATCCGTATCATTATCAGATAAAGCAAGTAAAACATCTGAGTTTTGACATTCTGCATCTGATAATGTATAAGCTTTTGTGGGATCTCCAGGAAAAACAGCAATATCGTTATTTGTACTAATATACTCAGCAAATTGAAGATCATTATTAATAACAATTAACTGATGATGTTCTTCTTTTAGAGACTTAACAATAAAGTCTGCTTCATGCTTACCACCTGTGATGACGACTTTCATAGTTGTTCTCCCTCCTCATAAAGATCCATAAATTCTCCTAATGAGAGTGTAAATGGGTAAATCGCCTTAATATACGTTCCTTCTAATAATCTACCTTTATCTGTATCTGATAAACGTACGAATATTTTAGGTACATTATAGACATAATAACAAATATGAGCTAAATAAATATTTGTATTATCGCTATCTGTTGTGATAACGACTGTTTTCGCATGTTTAATGTATGAGCTTTCTAAGACTGCTAAGTCTGTTGCATCTCCAACGACTTCATAACCAGAAAAAGATTCATGAAGTTTTCTGAATGCATCATCTGTAGAATCGATGATAATGACATCTTCACCCATCTCTGACATCTTTGTGGCTATGTTTGCACCTAATCTACCTGATCCAATGACAATGAACTTATTACGTTTCATCAAGTCACCTCTTTCATTTGTTTAATCACATACATGTGATATTTTATCATTAAATAAAAAGAATTGAATGTACTTATCATCAATTCTCTTCTATTGTACTCCATTTTTACTCTTTTTGGCTAGTTTTCTTGTTTGAGTAGTCTTGGTGCAAGCAAATCTATACCAATAGCACCTAAAGGTGCAGTGATCAAGATAGCAAGAACTGCAATCGTTAACATCAAATATCCAGCATCTAATCCTAATGATAAAGGGATTGCTCCAATAGCTGCTTGAACCGTTGCTTTGGGTATATATGCAATTGAAATAAAAAGTTTTTCTTTTAACAATAGTTTCGTTTTTAATAATGAGATAAATACGCCTAATGTTCTAAAGATTAAAGCTCCTAAAATTAAGATTAAAGCTTTAAATCCTACGGATGGAACAACTGAAAGATTTACTGCCGCTCCAACTAGTACAAACAACATAATCTCAGCAATCACCCAAATCTTTTCAAACTTAACAACTAATCGATTTGCCAAAATAGGATATTTATGATGTATCATGCCTCCAAGTGTCATAACCGCTAAAAGACCACTGATGTATACTGAGGGTTTTATATTTTCCTCTAAAACAATAAATAAAAAACTAACAGCAAATAATACCAATACTTTTATCGTATCTCTCATATGAAATTTTTTAAAAATTTTGACTGAGAGGTACCCTATCAATAACCCTAAACCAATACCTAAGATGACTGATAAAGGAATCTGATAAATCATTGATAAAGAAAAATCACCTTGTAGAAATGATTGCAGAAAACTTGTAAAAAGAATAATCACGTAAACATCATCTAATGATGCGCCTGCAAGAATTAAATGCGGGATACGTTTTTCTTTTCCATATCCGGATTTCATGAGTTTTAACATGCGAGGAACAACAACAGCTGGTGATACAGCTGCTAAAATGGTTCCTAAAATGGCAGATTCTAATAAAGTTAAGTTAAAAAGCAGTTGACCTAATATGACAACACCTAAAAGCTCAAAGGTTGCTGGTAAAAAAGCCATCAATAAAGCAGGTCTTCCAATTCTTTTTAAATCTTCAAGTTTTAAAGATAATCCTGCCCTTAAGAGAATAACAATTAAAGCGATTTGTCTAAGTTCTCCAGAAATCTCAAGTATTCTTCCATCAATCAAATTTAAGACAAAAGGGCCTAAAATGATTCCTGTCATTAATAATCCAATGATGGAAGGAATTTTAATCATCTGCATAATTTTAGCTAACATTAAACTTAATAAAACAATTAAAGCAATTGATAATAACATAGTTCACCTCTAAAAAAAAGACTCTACAACAAAAAGTTGTAGAAGTCATTAGCATTCACGCGGTTTTAGTCGTTGACTAAGGGAGACATTCATTCCCTAATATAAATCATAGCATAAAGCATCAATATGTCAAGCATTTTTATATTCTGTTTTATTCTCTTTTTCTTTTCTAAAAAATGGAACTAACATGCTAACTCTTTGTTGGTAATCCTTATATTCAGGACGTGATTTAAGAATCTTTCTTTCCATCCATGGGATACTAATGAAGATAAATAGTGATGTCATTAATATTGGAGAAACAATCATGACATCAAGTGATTTAGTCATGGATAAATATATGATATATAACCCCCACCAAACCATAACTTCTCCAAAATAATTAGGATGTCTTGAATACTTCCAAAGACCTTCTTCGATACATTTTTTTTCACCTTTTGTACGCTCTTTAAAATTTTTCATCTGTTGGTCTGATACAAATTGAATGATTGCAGCTACAACGATGATCAATGAACCAATCATGGTTAAGAAATTTACTTCTGGATTATTTTTTATGACGATGATTCCTAAAATCAGTTGAATAAAGACAATAGAAGTTGGAAATAACTGAATACCAAATAGATTAGTGAGCAGATAAAGTTTAGGTGCTTTATCCTTCATAGCTTGGTAGCGCCAATCCATTTCGTGAAATCCAGTCCATAAACTCGCCCAATTATAAGTTAATCGAATTGCCCAAATCGTGATCGTACCAATGAGTAAAAAGACGATTAAACCAAAGGATTCATAAAAGAATGCAGCACCAAGAAGTAAAATAGGAGGAATAACACTCCAATACGGATCGTAAAGACTCGCATTTTTTAAAATCACTGAAAAAACATAAATAATGAGGGTTGCTGCAACATCAGCTATTAAGAAACGTAAGATATCTTCGATACCCTCAGTATAAAGAAATGTAAACAATCCTACAAAGATTGCTAGCACATAAATTAAAAAAATAAATAAAAAGCTAAGTCTAGTTGTTTTCATCAATACCCCTCGTTTCGTTTGTGTTTTATTTTACCACATTAATGAGTGAAGTATATACTTATAATAAAAAATAATCCGCAATCTGCGGATTATTTTTTTAGTGCGTTGA
>CAYJBI010000151.1:0-3390 GCA_964368345.1 uncultured Mariniplasma sp.
TTATTGAACCATCGATTCGATCAAATATATTCTTAAATGCACATCCAATAGGATGTAAGTTAAATGTTTTAAATCAAATAAATGAGGCGAAAAATTTACCACCATTCAAAGGTCCCAAAAAAGTACTTATTATTGGTGGATCTTCTGGATATGGTTTAGCATCACGTATCGCATTAGCATATGGTGCTTCTAGTGATACTATAAATATATCATTTGAAACTGCTCCGAAAGGTAAAAGAACTGGAACCGCAGGGTGGTGGAATAACATATATTTTCAAGAGTTGAGCCAAGAAACAAATCATATTCATAAAGATTTTGTAGGAGACGCATTCAGTAACCAAATGAAATGGGATGTCATAACATACATCAAAAAAATATTTGGTAAATTAGATCTTGTGATATATTCACTTGCTGCTGGTGCTAGATTCAATGAAGAAACTTCAAATTTAGTGAAGTCAAGCATCAAAGCTATTGGGAGTGAAGTAAATGGTAAAACCATTGATCTTTCTGATTATACAGTAAAAGATTTGCAAATAGGTGTTGCAAGTGATGACGAGATTAAAGATACAGTTTATGTCATGGGAGGAAGTGCATGGAAAAGTTGGATTCATGCACTTGTTGAAAATGATTTAGTTAATCCAGGATTTAAAACTATTTCATACACCTATATCGGGGGACCTACAACTGATAAAATATATCGTAAAGGAACACTTGGGAAAGCAAAAGAAGACTTAGAACAAGTAGCAGTAGAACTCAATCAATTGTTATCACTCAAGTATAATGGTGAAGCTTTAATTTCATCTTCTAAAGCAGTTGTTACAAAAGCGAGCGTCTTTATCCCTCAAATGCCTATTTATGTCTCATGTTTATTTGAGGTCATGAAAAATAATAATAACCATGAATCTATCTTAAGTCATAAATATAGACTATTTAGGGATATGGTTTATGGTACAAATAGAATCACTGATGATAAGAACCGTATACGTCTCGATCATCAGGAAATGAATGAAGACATACAAAGTGAAACTGTAAACCTCATGAATTTACTAAACGAAGAAAAACTTTTTCAACTTGAAGGAACTCAATCGTTTATTAAAGAATTCTTTCAAATTCATGGTTTTGGATTTGATGAGATTGATTACCAACAAGATACTGATCTTGAAGTATTATCGCATTTAGAACCTAAGTAGGATGAACTCATCCTATTTTTTATTGAGAAAACTTAGTGCAGAGGATAACTTTTTATAGGTGTATAGACCAATTTGTTGTTTTCTCTATGACTTAAATACATATAAACGACATCAACCTTTAATAATGAAGGTTCAATGAAAGGTTCAATCATACTTTTAAAAACAGCCTCTTTAGCAAGTGTTATATGAGGAGAAAAACTTTTTTGATCAAAATGAAGATTCATCTGATTTGCAGCCTCATTAATGATTCTTGATAGACGATTTAGTTCTTCAAACCCTTCGTTAATTCCTGCCCAAGCAATATGATGGTTTTTTTTAGAGAAATATCCCATTTCTTTTAATCCAATCTCGAATGATTTCTCATGTTTAAGAGCTTTAATTAGAATCATGTTTAATTTTTCTATATCATCAGTTGACATTTCACCAATGAATAGAAGTGTTAAATGGAGATTATCTAGATCAGTTAAATGGCCTTTTATCATCTTGAGTTTCAGTTCATTTTGTTTAATAGATAAATTTTTCTTCATATGTTCACTGACGGGTATTCCTATAAAGATACGCATAGCATCACCTAAAATTATTATATCATTAAAAAAAGGACTAAAATATAGTCCTATTCTTTATGTTCTACTGCACGATATCCTAAACGGCCAACTTGCTCAACGATTTTCTTATCATCGACTAATTTCTCGTCATATGCGACGTGAATCTTACTTTCAGATAATACAACCTCGACATCAGTAATTCCTTTTGTTTTTGATAGTATTTTCGAAATAGCCGTCGAACAACTTACGCAGTGCATACCTAATACATCGTATTCAGCTTTTTTCATATCAACACACCCTTTCACTCTTATTGTCGTTAAAATAGTCTAATAAATCAAATTATTTGCAACAAATAAATTCTTTTGCTGGATGTTTTATCATGATTCAGTATAATGGAAGTATGAATAAAAAAAGTTTATTAATTATTATGTTTTTCTTTATACAAAATGTTATCCATAACATTGGTCATCCAGTCACTCCAGCATTTGTTAACCAACTTGGTATTCCAGATTACATGTTTGGTCTTTTTTTTGCTACAATGTCATTTGGAATGATGGTAGGAGCAATCATTTGGGGTTTATTAAGTGATCAAGGAAAAAGGAAGCTGTGGATTGCTATTGGCCTATTGATGTACTCGATAGGACAAATAGGATTTGGATACATAGGAAATTCAACAATGATGGTTTTTTTTAGATTTTTAAGTGGTTTAGGTGTCGTAAGTGCTATTACTGTTTACACAGCAATTATTGTTGAACAAACACCTTTAAAAGAGAGAGCAAAACTTCTTGCATATGTTGCAGCTGCGACAACTTTAGGTGCTTCATTGGGTTACTATTTAGGTGGTTTTTTAGCGACTAATCCATCGATGATTAGTCTTTTAAAAACAGATTTATTGAAGCGAATGTTTCTTATTCAAGGAATACTCAACTCGCTTTATGTACTACTAGTTATTATGACTCTAAAAGATTTAAAAGTTAGAATTACATTCCAACAAAAACCATCAATGATCGAGGGCTTAAAATCGATTACTAAGATTGATAAACGATTATTGATATTTTTAGTATCAGTTACATTGATGAATATGGGAAGTACAAATCTATCAAAGTACATCGATGTTTATTTCACTGATTTAGGATATAGTTCCCAAGAACTGGGAACATATGTCATGATTACTGGTTTTGTTTCATTAGCAACCTCAATATTTCTTGTTAAACTTGCGACGCGTTATAAAAAACAAGTGTTTTTAATTATTGTCATGCACATCATTAGTTCGATTATCATTTTTATTGTATTTCGTTCATATCACTTTATTACCATGATGTATACACTATACTTAGTGTATGTTATATTTAGAACGATATATGTGCCATTAGAGCAAACATACATTGCAAAAGAAGCAAAACCAGGTCAGTATGGTAGTATTATGGGACTTCGACAATCTTTTGTATCTATGGGTATGGTTTTAGGGCCTGTCATTGGTGGTTTTATCTATGATTATTCAAAGATTATGCTTTTTGATTTTAATGCGGTTATGTTTTTATTAGGTGTTATACTCTTGATATTTGTGCTTGCAATGGAAAAGAAACAATACCATCGATTACATCAAGTAAACGAAAAATTATCAAAACTTTCAGATGAATTGAGATAAACAAATT
>CAYJBI010000152.1:0-3277 GCA_964368345.1 uncultured Mariniplasma sp.
ATTTACCGTGTATGTTTCCAATACCTGCAGCAAACATATCAACCCCAGTAGCAGCAATTTTTCTGCATTCTTCAGGATCTGCAACTTCACCCATACCAACAACACCATCTTCTTCACCACCAATTGAACCAACTTCAGCTTCAACTGAAACACCTTTAGCATGACATAAAGCAACAATTTCTTTTGTCTTTGCTAAGTTTTCTTCAAATGGATAATGAGAACCATCAAACATGATCGATGTGAATCCTGCATTAAGTGCTTTAAAAGATCCTTCGTAAGTTCCATGATCTAAGTGAACTGCTACAGGTACAGTGACATTGTAGAATTCATCAAGAGCTCTAACCATTGCCATAACTGTCTTATAGCCACCCATGTATTTAGCTGCACCTTCTGATACACCTAAGATAACGGGTGATTTTAATTCTTCTACTGTTGTTAATACTGCTTTAATCCATTCAAGATTATTAATGTTGATTTGTGCTACGCCATAACCTTCTTTGCGTGCCTTAAGTAACATTTCTTTTGCTGATACGACTGCCATTTTTCATTTCCTCCTTGGAATTTGTCAAAACTATTATATTACAAAGCATTGCATTTAGCAATGAAAAGAGATGATGTAACCGTTCACATCAGTTAAGATTTTTGATAGTTGATGGTTGCTTCGATGAAGTCTCTAAAAAGTGGATGTGGGCGAAGTGGGCGTGAAAGAAACTCTGGATGAAACTGAACTGCAACAAACCACGGATGATTCCCAAGTTCTACCATTTCAACAAGTTGATACTCACTATTAAATCCTGAGATAATCATATCTGACTCTTCAAAGTTTTCTAAGTATTGATTATTGAACTCATAACGATGCCGATGTCTTTCTTTAATTAATGTCTTTTGATAAGCTTGATATGCTTTAGTTCCTTTTTTAATTTCACAATCATAAAGACCGAGTCTTAAGGTCCCCCCAAGATCTTCATCTGTGAGTCTTCCTCTTTGAAGTGAAATGACAGGATTTGGCGTGTTGGGGTCAATTTCTGTTGAGTTGGCTTGATCAATATGAAGAACATTTCGTGCGTATTCAATGACTGATAACTGCATCCCGTAACATAATCCTAAAAATGGAATTTGGTGCGTTCTTGCATAAGTTATCGCAGCTAATTTCCCTTCAGTCGCACGTGCACCAAAGCCACCTGGAACTAAGATGCCTTGACAATCTTTAACATAATTTTCAATGTTATTTTCATCAACTTCTTCAGCGTTTATCCACTTGATATTGATTTTTTGTTTATGAAAATATCCTGCATGTTTTAATGACTCTGATACCGAAAGATACGCATCATGAAGTTGAACATATTTACCGACTAATGCGATATTGATTTCACCTTCAAGATGTTTAATACGATAAACTAATTCTTCCCATGGTTTAATATTGGCATTTTTTAATTCATATCCAAAATGTTTGATGATCCATTCATCAACTTTTTGTTTATGAAGATTGACAATCACTTCATAAAGGACATCCACATCAACTGATTCAAAAACGGCATCTTTTGCAACATCACAAAATAGAGCAATCTTTTCTTTTTGTTCTTGATTTATAGGCATTTCAGAACGAAGCATAATAATATCTGGATGAATACCTAAACTCATCAATTCCTTCACGGAATGCTGTGTCGGTTTTGTTTTAATTTCATTTGCTGCTTTTAAATAGGGGACTAATGTATTATGGATATAAAGGGTATTATGGAAACCAAAATCACGTCTTGCTTGTCTGATGGCTTCTAAGAAGGGAAGTGATTCAATATCACCGACAGTACCACCAATTTCAGTAATAACTACATCTGGTTCTGTATGTTTAGCAACATCAACGAGTTTCTTTTTAATTTGATCAGTGATATGTGGAATGACTTGAACGGTTGCTCCTAAATAATCACCACGTCTTTCTCTTTTTAAAACGGTTTGATAGATCTTCCCTGTAGTAATACTCGAATGTCTATTTAAGTTTTCATCGATAAAACGTTCATAATGTCCTAAATCAAGATCCGTTTCTGCTCCGTCTTCGGTCACAAAAACTTCCCCATGTTGATAGGGACTCATCGTTCCTGGATCGACATTGATGTAAGGATCAAATTTCTGCATAAAGACTTTAAGTCCTCTACTTTTTAAAAGTTGTCCAATGGCTGAAGCAGTAATGCCTTTGCCTAAACTTGATACAACCCCTCCGGTAACAAAGATGTATTTCGCCATAATATCCTCCTTCGATTTTTAATAGAAAAGAGTCCCCTAATGTTTTAGGAGACTCTATGGTGTGCCCTTATCTATTATATCAAAAGATATGATAAAACAAAGCGTTTGTTTTAAATTTAAGAAATAATTAAAGTGACTTGATATAAGTCATATCATCTTTTTGAACAAAACCCATTCTTTTTAAATAAGTTCTATGTTGTTCGTTACCTGGTTTTGAAATAAGTTGTTCGATCCCCTGTTCTTTGAAGAAAGATATTTGATCTTTATATAAGAACTCACCAATCTTAAAATCACGATAAGCAGGTGTAACATAATCCACTAAAATTTCTAATGATGTCTTATTTCTTTTTCCAACAAGAATACCTGCAGGTACTGTATTTCTTAAGACAAAGAACCGTTCGAATTCTTTTTGATCTAATGCTTCATCAAATGACATGAAGTGTTTCATATCTTTTTCGTATGTTGATACGAAAACATTGAAATAAGACATATCAGATACTGCAAGCAATTTAAGAAGATCTTTTTTGGTATACATTTGATAAAGATAATATGAATTAATAATAACAATCCCTAAATTCATAATTCCTACCGGTAATGCTCCAATAATAAAACCATAAACTGCAAATACTAATGAACCTATCATATTGATCCATCTCAGTTTAATCACTGAACTCATCAATAATGATACTAAAACAATCGCAGATGCGATATAACCTAACCATTCTTGCCAACCTGGCATATTCTCAATCCTTTCTTTCGGAGAAAAAAGGGTATCCTCAATTGGGTATACCCATTTTTTTTATTTTATTCGTCATACATATCTTCGAAATCGTCCATGATGTCGTTGTATTTTTCTTCATCATAGTCATCGTCATCGAATTCGATTTCAGGTTCATCAATATCTTCATCATCTGTTGATTTAACAGGGAGTTCAACATCAATATACGCCTTTTCTTCCTTGATTTCTTCATCAAGTTCTTCTTCTAATTCTTCTTCATCTTCAACTTCAGCTTCAACTTCTTCTTCAAGAACAAATTCT
>CAYJBI010000153.1:0-2857 GCA_964368345.1 uncultured Mariniplasma sp.
TGCCAATCATTGACTATCACTGTCACTTGAATCCAAAAGAAATTTATGAAAACAAACCTTTTGAGAATTTAAGTAAAGTTTGGCTTGGTGGCGATCACTACAAATGGCGCTTAATGCGTGCGAATGGCGTGAGTGAAGAGTTCATTACTGGATCAAAACCTGATTTTGATAAGTTTATGAAATATGCGGAAGTGATGCCATATTTAGTTGGCAACCCACTGTTTCATTGGTCCCACTTGGAACTCCAGCGTTTCTTTGGGATTAACAAACTCTTAACACCAAAAACTGCCTTAGAGATTTATCAAGAAGCAAACTTAAAACTAAAAGAGTTAACCCCTAAAAAATTCATTGAAATGAGCAATGTTAAAGTTGTTTGTACAACAGACGATCCAGTGGATGATTTAGCTTGGCACGTAAAGTTAAAAGCTGAAAACAACCCATTTAAGGTATTACCTGCGTTTAGACCTGATAAGGCGATCAATATCGAATTATCATGGTTTAACTCTTGGATTGAGCAATTAGCTCAAACAGTTGCGTTTTCAATTAATGAATTGACAGATTTGGAAAATGCCTTAGAACAACGTATGGACTATTTTGCACAACATGGATGTAAATTATCTGACCATGGTCTAGATTCAATATATTATCGTCCATTTACAAAAGAAGACATCGAAGTGATATTTAAACGTGCTAGAAGCGGTATTCAATTATCACAAGATGAAATCGAAAAGTATAAAGGTTATATGTTGATTTTCTTAGGGAAAAACTATCATAAACGTGGATGGGTTCAACAATATCATATTGGTGCACTTAGAAACAATTCAAAACGTATGTTAGAAAAACTAGGACCAGATACAGGATATGATGCAATCAATGATGATTTAATTGCGAAGCCTTTATCACACATCTTAGATTCACTAGATAGCAATGATGAACTTCCAAAAACAATCATCTACGCGTTAAATCCGAGAGATCACGATGTGGTTGTTACACTAATGCAAGCTTTCCAAGATGGAAAAACACCTGGTAAACTTCAATGTGGTTCAGCTTGGTGGTTCAATGACACCATTGATGGCATGAGCAAGCAAATTGATGCATTAGCTAATAACGGATTACTTTCAAGATTTGTTGGAATGTTAACAGATTCAAGAAGCTTCTTAAGCTATCCTAGACATGAGTACTTTAGACGATTATTATGTAATAAAATCGGCTCTTTGGTTGAAGATGGATTATTCCCTTATGACCTAGAAGTGCTTGGTAGAATTGTCGAAGACATTAGCTACAATAACGCTAATAAATACTTCGGTATGTAAAAAAAATTATCGCTTGTTAGCGATAATCTCTAAAATTGAATTTAACATTGCTTCGGGCAATGGTTTAGAATGGATGGATGAAACATAAGGCGTTTCATAGAAGTGATAGAAAGGTTTTGACCAATCATCAAATCGGTTTTGATCAATACTTGATCTGAACTTAGAATGGATGAAAATCGAAGAACCACCACTTCTCCAAGGTCTTCCTAGGATGACTTTGAAATCTCCTTTTGATTGAAATGTACAGTCATTAAATACCAGCCCGAACGATGATTTGGGATGTGTAGATGGTGCTGTAATATAACCGTTACCATTCGAAATGATCGTACAGTTGTCAAAGAAAGCATCGCTTGAACCAAAGATGAAATCAATATCACCTTCGATGGTTGAACGGAATACAAAGTGTTTAAGAGGTCGTGATGAAAGCTCTTCTTTGGCCAAAATGTGAGTATATCGTTTGCATAAATCTTCTGGAAGCGGACCGAAGAAAACCGTATCCTGAGTGGATTTAAGCACACAGTTATCAATTACCGTGTTATCGCCATAGGATGAAAGCGCTATCGCTTGACCGATTTTCTCACCCTTACCACTGGTGTTGAGAATGGTTAGATTTCTCAAGGTAATTGAGTCGCCTAATACTAAGACAGTTTGAGTTCTAAAAGTGTTCATTAATAGGCCATCTTGATGGAACTTAAGTGCATGGTCATCGTGAGTGATGATTGCATCGTGTGATTCACCTTCAATAATCATGTTTGGATGTCTTAAGGTTAGTTTTTGATAGTAGATGCCATCAGCTAAGTATAGATGAATGGTTTCAGATAATGGAATTTGATCTAATAAGTTTTGAATGTTGTCATTTGGTGTAACAGAAAGTTTCATATAAATGTCCTCGTTTCAAACCTATTATATAAAGGGGCGGTTGGTTTGACAATAGCTAAGTACCGAAAACTAGATATCTTAGTTTGGAGCATCCTCTGTGTGCTCATCGATCTGATTGGTTTTTTTGCCAGTCAAAAAGAGTTAATATTCTTCTATGTCACCTTATCGACTCCAATCCTATTGATTGTTTACATAAGATGGGGTAAATGGGGGTTAATCCCAACTGCAGCAGTGGCTGTATTGCACACGTTATTATTTAAGAATTTCGAGTTTTTACCGATGATATTGTATATCACTTCGATATTTGGATTAACATTATCAATGATTTGGTTTAAAATCACCCGAAGAAATTACATTAGGGATGAACCGTTATTAATTATCTTATACTTTATCACAGGGTATATCGGATTATTTGGGTTTCAGATACTCTCTCAATTTATACTGTTTGACAAAGTAGAGTGGAGTATTATGGCGACCAGACATGCGCTAAATATAATTTTAGGTCTAGTTGTATTAATGATTGCTAGACGACAAGAAGATTTTTTGGTAGATATGGAAAAATATCTACTTAAGCAAATTAAAGAAAGACAACAAGAGGGACAAGTATGAGAGCAAATCGAGACGTACAATTGATGAGTCATGATGATTTGAAACACGAATTATTA
>CAYJBI010000153.1:2867-3197 GCA_964368345.1 uncultured Mariniplasma sp.
CTATTGGCAGGCAATCAAAAAAGACTGGCCACTATATGCAATGTTAGTTCCAGTGCTCATTTATTTCTTCATATTTAGGTACATGCCTATTTATGGGATAATGGCGGCTTTTAAGAACCAAACTGACTTAACACTGAGCGTAGGCGAAGCGCCATTCTCTGGGTTTTATGCATTTAGATCACTAATTGCTGGGGATTACGCTAAAGAATTCTGGCAAGCTTTTAGAAATACATTCGCGATTTCGATGTATGGGCTAATCTTTGGATTCCCAGTTCCAATCATTCTTGCATTGTTCTTCTCAGAAATTAAGAGTGATTTATACCGTAGTAT
>CAYJBI010000154.1:0-3189 GCA_964368345.1 uncultured Mariniplasma sp.
ACCATATGTACTGGAATACGAATGGTTCTTGCTTGGTCTGCAACCGCACGCGTAATTGCTTGTCTAATCCACCATGTGGCATAGGTTGAAAACTTGAATCCTTTTTCATAATCAAACTTATCAACAGCACGCATTAATCCCATATTACCTTCTTGAATTAGATCTAAGAAAAGTAATCCACGACCGACATAGCGTTTAGCAATTGAAACAACTAAACGATAATTTGCTTCGACAAGTTTATTTTTTGCATTTTGTGCTTTGAAAACGACATTTTTTAATTGCTCAAGATCACTTTCATCTAAAACAAGGTTTCCTGCTTCGTAATCATCAAGTTGTTCTTTTGCAAAACGTCCTTCAAATACAGATACCGCATATTTCTTTTCATCTTCCTGATTGAGAAGTGGAATTTGTCCAATTTCTTTTAAATACATGCGTACTGGATCATCAATTTTGATATTTGATGCAATCGATTCAATGTTGATTAATTCCTCTTCTTCAACTTCAAGTCCTGATAAAGATAAGTCATCTGGTTCATCATCCTCTAAATCGAATTCTGGTTCATCATCTTCTTCAATTTCAAGAACATCAGCTTTGATTTCTTCTTCATCTTCGATTTCATCTGCAACAATGATATCAATATCTTCATTTAAAAGTGCTCGTTCAATTTCAAAGTAGTCTTCACTTGTTGGTTCGGCATATTGCACGACATCTTCTTGAGTTAAGAATTTGTCTTTTCCTGCCTTTTTAATTAGTTGGGCAATGATTTTTTCACGTTCCATGTCATTCCTCCTTATATTTATGACGCAGTCGATTGAGCAATGCATCTCGCTCATTCGTCATTTCAATCTCTGGATTATCATTATTGTTAATACGATAATTAAGATCTGCTAATCTTCTTTGGTCATTCGCCTCAATGACGAGATCCACATATTCTTTGATATCATCATCTGTAAAAACAACATGTTTAATCCAAAGGACATCTTTAAATATTTCATTTTCTATCATATCACGCTGTTCCTTAGAAAGCGTATCTAAAAATCCATTTAAATCCATTTCTGTATGTTCTTCATAATAATGGTCAATCTCTAGCCGAATAGATGCTGTCATCACTTCTGCAAAATCGGTTGACTTCAACATACGCATAATCTTTTTTGCACGCTGTCTTGATTTTAACATTGCGAATATTAAATATCGTTCAGCTTTTTCATATTTATTTGGTGTTTTCACTCTTTCCTTTGTTGGAATTTTCGGTTCTTCAATCTTTGGTTTAACAACCTTTGATCCAAGTTCAACAAGAGGAATGTTTAGATCAGCCGATAATCTTTGAAGATATATTGCTTTAATCGATGGGTCTGAAGTTTGTATCATAGCTAAGACTTGTTTTTTAAACTCTTTTACGTCATTCGCATTTGTCATGCTTTTACCCATCTTGTAGAATTTATATCTAAACTGATAGGCATCTTCAGTAAATTCTCCAAAAAGTCTTTCATAAGCCTCAGGTCCATATGACTTAATAAAATCATCTGGATCCATCTTCTCAGGAATGGTTAAGACCTCTACTTTTAGATTTTCTTTATCTAAAATGGGAATTGCATGACAAGAAGCATTTAAACCTGCACTATCACCATCATATGCAACGAGTACAGAAGGTGACACTCTTCGAATAAGTTTAGCCTGTTCTTTAGTAAGTGATGTTCCCATTGTAGCAATCCCATGCTTCATACCTGCTGCATAAGATGATATCACATCGAAAAACCCTTCATAGAGAATCACTTGTTTTTCTTTTCTAATTTCTGGGAGTGCTTCATGAAAATGATATAACAACATGCCTTTTTTAAAGATTTGAGTTTCAGGACTGTTCATGTATTTGACTGATTCTTTTGGATTCATCGTACGTCCTGAAAATCCACAAACCCGACCTTTAGGATCTGTAATTGGAAAAATAATACGATCTGAAAATAAATCATAATACTCGCCTTGATCATTTTGTTTAACAACACCCAATTTAATCATATCAGAAACTTGATAGCCTTTATTTTTAAGTAATTGGTAAACAGCATTTCCAAAACTTGATGCATAGCCTATTCTAAAATGCTTGATTTGTTCATCATTTAACTGTCTTTGGGTAAGATAATTAACCGCTTCTATTCCTTTTTCACTATGACGAAGATTGAATTCATAGAAACTTGAAACTTCATTAAGAAGTGCATAATATGCCTCATAAGGATCTTTTTTTTCCTTAGATTGTTTGATTTCGATACCTGCACGTTGAGCAAGTTCAATAGCAGCTTCTTCAAAAGAAATGTTTTTAATTTTTCTTAAGAAGTTAATTGGATTTCCACCTTCACCACAGCCATAACATTTACAAATGTTTTTTTCTGGTGAAACGAAAAAACTTGGTGTTTTTTCTTGATGGAATGGGCATAAACCTGCAAAGTTTTTACCTTTTTTTTGCAGCGCGACAAACTCGCTAACTAAATCGACAATCGGCGTCTTTTCATTAATCAGTTCTAAGAGTTTATCATCTATCATATGGCCCTCCTTCATGTGTTAAAATGCTATTTGATCTTCTATATACTTTCTTAAATCAGAAATGTTAATTCTAACTTGTGCCATGGTATCTCTATTTCTAACGGTAACTGTCTCATCATTCATCGTATCATGATCAATGGTAATACATAAATAAGTTCCGATGGCATCTTGTCTACGATAACGTTTACCAATATTTTGAGTTTCATCATAGGTCACATCAAAATATTTTGATAACATTTGATAAACGGAAAAAGCTTTTTCGCTATGATCTTTTTTCATTAAAGGAAGAATTGCGGCTTTATAAGGAGCAAGTGCTGGATGAATATGAAGTACTTGTCTTGTATCTTTTGATTCAAGTATTTCTTCAGCATATCCTTCTGTTAAAAACGCAAGAATTAATCTTTCAACCCCAACAGATGGTTCAATAACGTATGGAAGGTATCTTTCATTCGTATCTGGATCCAAATATGATAAATTTTCTCCAGATTGGTTTTGATGTGCTTTTAAATCATAATCCGTACGAGATGCAATTCCCCAAAGTTCATCAAATCCCCATGGGAAGCGGAACTTAATATCTGTTGTCGCATTTGAATAATGGGATAATGCTTCAGGCTTATGATCATCAAACTGAAGGGAATCCTTGGATAAACCTAAGGA
>CAYJBI010000155.1:0-3123 GCA_964368345.1 uncultured Mariniplasma sp.
GGATTATTTTTTTCATGATAATTCCTCTTTTATGGATAGACATACATTTTCAGGAATTCCAAGTCCTTTTAGTTCCTCGATGGATGCATTTTTTATCGCTTCAATACTTGTGAAATGGCTTAATAAAAGCTTTTTTCTTTTATCTCCTAAACCTTTTATATCATCTAATATTGACGCATTTGCTTTCTTTTTTCTTGTTTCTCTATGAAATGTAATCGCGAAACGATGGACTTCTTCAGAAAGTTTGAGCAAAAATTTATAGAGTTCACTTTGTTTTAAAAGAGGGATAACCTCATTTTTATATACCAGTGCTTCAAGTGTATGTTTTTGGTTCTTTTTCAATCCTGCAATTGGTATATTGATTTCTAGACTATGAAGAATTTCTTCAGCAGCATGTAGTTGTCCTTTTCCACCATCAACTAAGATTAAGTCAGGAAATGTAGATCCTTCAATAAGTAGCTTTTGATATCTTCTATATGTTACTTCCTTCATCGCTTGATAATCATCATTGGTTGTTGTTTGAAGATGATACTTTCTATAACTCTTTTTATCAAATTGATTGTCCTTAAATACAATTAATGCAGAAATAGGTGCAGTACCAAAGAGTTGTGCGTTATCAAATATTTCAATATATTTAACCTCATGATTTACAAGTTCAGATAAATCATCAAGTGCTTTTTGTCTTTTTTCATCACGATGACGATAAAGCATAAAGTGATGTTCAAGATCATAATCAGCATTTTTAGATGCCAAATCAGTTAGTTTCTTCTTATCTCCCTTTTGAGGTATGATAACTTTTTTACCGAAAAGCGGTTCAACATCTTCTTCTTTAAAACGGTCTGAAAATAAAATTTCATCAGGCACTAAAGTTTCATAAAACTGTTGAAGATATGAAGTAACTGAATCCATAACTTCACCAACATAGGCAAAAACGATTTGATGATGATCAATAATTTTTCCTTGACGCATCATAAGGATGGCAAGCGATATATCATCCTTACTGAATGCATAACTTACAGCGTCTCTATCTTTAAAATCGTTTAAATTAATAATTTGTTTTTCAGTGGTTGCTTCAATATGATTAATCATATCTCGATATTCAATTGCTTTTTCAAACTGCATTAGATCACTAGCTTCGGTCATTTCTTTATTAAGTTTTTGTAGAACTTCTTTTGTATCACCTTTAAGAAATCGTGTTAATTCTTTGATGGTATCTTGATAATCCACATGATTTTTTATACATGGAGCAAGACATTGTCCAATATGATAATATAGACATGCTTTTTTCGGCATCAGGTCGCATTTACGAAAGGGATATAACCTATTCAGTAAGCGAACTGTTTCTCTAGCAGCGTAAACATTAGGGTAGGGTCCAAAAACACGTCCTTTAATTTCTTTTTGTCGAACAACTTGTAATCTTGGGTGCGTTTCTTCAGTAAGTTCAATGTAGGGATACGTCTTATCATCAATTAACCGAATATTATATTTTGGTAAATACTGCTTAATAAGATTGTTTTCAAGAATAAGTGATTCTCTTTCACTATTGGTCAGTACATAATTAAAATCACGAATCTCAGCAACGAGTCGTGTTGTTTTTTCATTATGAGCTCCTGTAAAGTAAGATTTTACACGATTTTTTAAGTTTTTAGCTTTCCCTACATAAATGACTTCACCAGTTACACTTTTCATTAAGTAACAACCAGGCTCTGTTGGTAATAAGGCAATTTTATCTTTAAGATTCACTCATCTTCACCCTTTTTATTGTAACATAAAATAAAAATATAAAAAAAGAAAGCGTCATCGCTTTCTTATGATTCAAAATGAATATGTACATTATCACTTAAGATTTCTTCAAGTGCAATGCCAATACTTTTGACACATTGTGCGCCATCTACTTTCAATTTTTCAGACTCTATAATATGTGCAACTTTACTTGCTGCATAAACGAGTTTATATTTGGAATCAATTTTAGATAGCAGTTTATCAATGGATGGATATCTCATTCCGTCTTTATTCTTCATCATTTTTATTTTTCTCCGATCATCTTAATATAGTTATGAATGGTTCTTTCAGTCTTTGCATGTTCTGCACGAATAATTGCCATAATACGATCAGCAGCATTATTAACTTCATCATTAACAACGATGTAATCATATTTATGAGCAAGTAAAAACTCTGATTCAGCTTTTTTCATACGTTTGTCAATCATATCAATCGTATCAGTTCCTCTTAATTTAAGCCTATCATAAAGTGCATTTTTCCCAGGTGGTACAAGAAAGATAAATACTGCATCCTTCATTTGTTTTCTAACCTGTAGGGCACCTTCGACTTCAATTTCAAGAACAACTTCTTTACCCTGATCTAATTGCTCTTCTACTTTATCTCTTGGTGTTCCATAATAATTACCAACAAACTCAGCCCATTCAAGAAATTTATTTTCTCTTATGCGCTCTAAAAAAACATCTTTACTGACAAAATAATAGTCGACACCATCAACTTCACCTTGACGAGGTGCACGTGTCGTCATTGAAACAGAATAGACCAAATCATGGTTTGGCATCTGAAACAAAGCTCTTCTCACCGTGCCTTTGCCAACACCTGAAGGACCTGATAAGACAACTAGTAAACCACGTTCATTGAGTTTCATAAGGCGCCTCCTTCAGTAGACATTTATTAACTATTATATATGAATAAATGCATTGTGTAAATAGTAATGAAACAATTTTCATGTCAATAGCGTTTTCAACAAGGTGTTTATGAGGCGTTTATGCTAAAATATGTATGAGGTGTTCATTCATGATTGACGGCTTTTTTATATATCATTTAACTAAAGAACTAAATAACGAATTATCTAAATCAAGATTAGAGAAGATTGTTCAACAAACAACTCAATCTTTTATTTTGACATTTTATCATCAAAAAGAAAGAAAGAATCTTGCAATTGACCTATCTCCTGATCACTTTCGCATACATATAACAAATCAACGAACTAAAGACTCCATATCGTCTCAGTTTTTAGCAACTCTAAAAAAACAATTAGAGGGATCCATATTAGATCGAATGGAGCAGCATGAAACAGATCGTGTTATCAAACTTATTTTCACCACGTATGATTTTATTGAT
>CAYJBI010000156.1:0-3072 GCA_964368345.1 uncultured Mariniplasma sp.
ATAGGTGTTACAGTATTATGAAGTTGATTATTTGTATAAGCATAAATCTTTAATTCTTCTGAACAATAGTTTCTCCAAATCGTATAAATATTAGTAGCTTCAATCATTAAAGCGTGTTTATCTTTACCTTCAAGTCTAAGTGTTGTTAGTGGCCATTTGAGAAGATGAAGTTTAATATCATCAATATCCCATGTATATTTGATTTCAGCATCTTCGATTGGAAATTTATGTCTTCCACCTTGATAGTGATCATGAGATAAAATTGATCCTCCAACAATCGGGATATCTGCGTTTGCTCCAAAGAAGTAATGTTCAAATTGATCACATAATTCAAGAAGATTAATAAACGTTGTTGAATCTGTCAACATTGGAATATGAAAACTATTTAAGACAATCGCATGTTCATTATAATAAGAGTATGGGGAATATTGAAAATAATAGACATCACTTCCAAGCATGACTTCAATCAATCGGTGTTGATCTCTTGCATCACGCTTATAGTTACCACTAAAGCCTTCATTTTCTAAACAAAGAACACACTTAGGATAATCTGTAGAAGTATTCTTTCCAGCTAATTCAATACTTTTTGGATCTTTTTCTGGTTTAGATAAGTTGATTGTGATTTCTAGTTTTCCATATTTTGATTTAGTTTCAAATGATTGATTCTTCATTTGTCTATCTTCACGGATATAATTTAAGTTTTTTACGTAATTGTAATACCAAGTGGTTGCTCTTCGTCTATTTCTTCCATAGAGTTTATAGAAGTAGTGTTCGACATCCGATGGTAATTTTGCAAAAACATTCATCAGTTTTGCGTCAAAAAGATCTCTAGCTATTTGTGATCCATCAAGCACACCTTTCTTTTCAAGTTCATCTAGGATGGGTTCTAAAGCAGCTGCAGGATATGGAATTTCTACAGGTTCAATGTATGTACCGTCATTTTCAAGACCTAAGAGATAATATAACTGATTTTTAACATAATCATAGTCTCTTTCTTCAATGACAGTACATTCGATTTCAAAAGCAATTAAATTTTCAATGTGTTGTTTCATGATGTTCTCCTTCGTGTTAAATTACACATCTATTATAATATAAAATTGTTTTTTCGATGATGTGAAATCTTGAAAAATTCTAAGAAATATTGTCTTAGATTATGCTATAATACTGTCAAAAGACTATAAGGTTTAGGTGGGCTATGATGAAACAGAGTCGTATTGAAGAATACCAGTCATTAAAACAAGAGAAACTTGATAAGCTTTACCAGATGATTGGATATCAATTAAAGGATGAACACATGGCTTTAACTGCAATCACATGTTCAAATTTCGCGAAAGAATATAATGATTGTTCAGAAGAAAAAATCTATGAACATGATGGATTAGCAGTTGTTGGAGATGCCATTTTAAAAACAGTTTTATCAATTGCTTATTTTACACCAGAAATCAAAGAAGGAGATTTAACCAATATAAAGAAGGATATTGAGAATAATGCCGTCTTGCAAAAGTTAGGTTATGATATGAATCTTCCAGATATTCTTTTTTATTCAAATACTGATTTACAAGGAAAAAAGAAAATAGCTACTGCAGTTGAAGCTATTATCGGTGCTCTTTATTTTTCGCATGGATTTGATGCATGTATTGCATTTGTTAATGAGAAAATAGTCAATCATCATTTAAGTGTATGATTCATATAAGAAAATACAATGATTCAATCTATGAATCTAGAGGGTTTATCAAACAAGACAGTATTTTTAAGGTAAAGCGATGAAACTTATCATTATCTTCGGTCCTCATGCGGTGGGTAAAATGACTGTAGGGCAAGAGTTATCTAAAATAACAGGTATTCCATTGTTTCATAATCACCAATCGATTGAACTCGCTTTATCTTTACTAGGGAATGATACAAATCATTGGAAATCCTTGAGTGAAGATTTAAGAGAGCTCGTTTTTAAACATGTTTCAGATAGACAAGGTTCTGGTCTTATATTCACCTTTATGTGGGCACTCGATGCTGAAGATGATCATGCATATATCAATAGACTTGAAACCTTATTTAAAAATAAGAAAGCACAGGTCTATTATGTTGAGTTATGTGCTAAAAAAGAAGAAAGAATCATTAGAAATCAAAGTGAACATCGCTTATTAGAAAAACCATCGAAACGAAATCTACCTAATAGTTTTAAACGTATGGAAGAAATTGAATCAAAGTATATTTTAAATACCAATGAAACGTATCAAATCGAAAAAGAAAACTATATAAAGATTGATAATACGTCTATTCCAAAAGAAGAGGTTGCAAAAATGATTAAAGAAAGATTTAATTTATGAAGACCACACTTTGGAACCCTTTTAGAGGATGTCATAAAGTTTCAACAGGTTGTAAGCATTGTTATATTGCTTTAGGTGATAAAAAAAGAGGACGTGATTTTGATAAAATCGAAATCACAACTCAATTTGATCGTCCCATTCGTAAAAACAAAAAAGGAGATTATATAATTCCTTCAGGAAGCTATGTATACACATCATTTTCAAGCGACTTTTTGCTTGAAGATATCGATTCTTTTCGTCATGAATTATGGGAAATGATCAAAAAAAGAGGTGATTTAACATTTATGTTTTTGACAAAGAGAATTGAACGATTACATCAAGTAACTCCACCAGGTTTTCCAATAGGATATGAACATATAGAAATTGGCGTCTCAGTAGAAAATCAAAAAATGGCAGACGAACGATTGCCCTATCTTCTTAAAGTCCCTTTAAAACATAAAATGATTATATGCCAACCATTGATTGGTCCTATTGATTTAACACCTTACCTTGAGGGTATTGAATTAGTATCTGTAGGAGGCGAAGCAGCAAAAGAAGGAAGAATCCTAGATGATCGATGGGTATTAGATATCCAAAATCAGTGTATCAAACATGCTGTGAATTTTGAGTTTAGACAAGTAGGTTCTAACTATTTAAAAGATGGCATAACTTATAAAGTTCCATGGAACCAGTTAACAAAAACTGCAAGATTATTAGATAGAACTATCACATTTAAAAAGGTATGACACTATCTGTCATACCTTTT
>CAYJBI010000157.1:0-3065 GCA_964368345.1 uncultured Mariniplasma sp.
GTGTATTTAATGAATGAGAGAAGTTCTCCATGTTTTCCGCATATTGACGATTGATTTGAAGTGATTTTTTAATAAATATCTCATTTATTTTGATTTGATGTTCTTCAATATCAGATAAAAAAGGATTCATACTACGCAAAAGTCCTACCAATTGTTTTTGAATTGGCAGATATTTTTTATCGATGGATAAGAGTTGTTTTAACTCCTGTTCAAAATCCTTCACTTTTTCAAGTTTATACATCACAATCACGTCCTAAAATTATTATAACATAATCGCTCCACTCGGTTAAATATTCATCATACTTTATGATATAATATAAGATAAGAATATTTATAGAGGTGATGTTGTGTACGCATATATTGAAGGCAAAATTACAGAAATCAAACCTAGTTATGTTGTGATAGAAAATCATGGTATTGGTTACTTCATTATTTCGCCCAATCCATATTCATATCATGTTGGTGAAGAAATAAAAATTTACACACATCATTATGTGAGAGAAGATTTAGATAATCTTTATGGGTTTAAAACGCTCGAATCAAAGGAATTATTCATCAAACTAATAAGCGTTTCAGGAATAGGTCCTAAAAGTGCGCTTTCACTCTTAGCATCTGATCAAATCACGGATATTATTCTTGCCATAGAAGAAGGTAATGTGAAATTTCTCACGAAGTTTCCAGGTATCGGAACTAAAAGTGCTCAACAGATCATACTTGATTTAAAAGGAAAACTCATTGAGCCAGATGAGGAATTGATTCCTACACATAAAAATGACGTTGTTGATGCATTATCAGCTTTAGGTTACTCATCTGTTGAAATAAAAAAAGTTATGAAGAAACTCGATCAGGATCAACCTGTTGAAACAATGATAAAACAAGCATTACAACTCTTAATTAAGTAGGTTAATCATGGATAAAGAACGTATAGTTACAGCAATGTCAATTAAAGAAGATGAAGATCAATCCTTACGCCCTTCTAGACTTGATCAGTATATTGGACAAGATGATATAAAGGAAATGCTTGATGTCTATATTAAAGCAGCTCTAAAACGAAAAGAAGCGTTAGATCATATTTTACTTTATGGACCTCCAGGATTGGGAAAAACAACTTTAGCTCAAATTATTGCTAATGAACTTGGTGTTCAAATTAAAATTACATCCGGTCCAGCAATTGAAAGAAGTGGTGATTTGGCTGCTGTTTTAAGTTCGCTTTCTCCTGGGGATGTTCTTTTCATTGATGAAATTCACCGTTTACCACGTTTTGTTGAAGAAGTATTATATGCAGCAATGGAAGATTATGTACTCGATATTGTTATCGGAAAAGATCATGATTCACGTTCAATACGCATTGATTTACCACCGTTTACACTCATTGGGGCAACCACTCGCTTTGGTGATTTATCTGCTCCATTAAGGGATCGTTTTGGTGTTGTTTTCAGATTATCTTATTATAGCATTAACGATCTAAAAAAAATTGTTGAAAGAACATCAAAGGTCTATCAAAATGAGATTGAAAAAGACGCAGTTATCTCTTTAGCTAGAAGAAGTCGCGGAACACCACGTATTGCAAATCGTTTATTTAGAAGAGTTAGAGACTTTGCAGAAATTATTGGTGATGGACAAATCACTGAAAAAATAACAAACCATGCACTTTCTAAATTAGGTATTGATGACAATGGTCTAGATCATACCGATTATCGCTATTTAAGAAGCATTGTCGAAAAATTCGGTGGTGGTCCTGTTGGTATTGAATCCATTTCAGCATCGATTAGTGAAGAGATGACAACAGTAGAAGATGTCTATGAACCCTATCTTCTAATGGAAGGGTATATCAAACGTACCGCTAGAGGAAGAATGGCAACTCAAAAAGCTTATGAAGCCCTTGGGATAAAATACTATAAAGGATTATTTGATAATGAAAGTAAATGATTTTGATTTTGTTTTACCTAAAGAATTAATCGCACAACATCCAAGTGAAAAACGTGATCATTCACGTTTATTGATAGTTGACCGTCATGAAGAATCAATATCTCACCATCGGTTTTATAATATTGTTGATGAATTGTCTTCTAATGATGTTCTTGTTATCAATAACACAAAAGTCATTCCTGCAAGACTTTTAGGTATGAAAGAAACGACAGATGCTGTTATTGAAGTTTTATTGCTTAAAGAAGTTGAACCCGATTGTTGGGAAGCAATGACAAAACCAGCACGACGTGTGAAAATGGGGACAATCGTTATGTTTTCCAACCTATTAAAAGCAGAATGTATAGGGATAAAAGAAGAAGGTATTCGCTTATTTAAAATGCATTATGAAGGCATATTTATTGAAACACTCGAGAAACTAGGAACAATGCCATTACCTCCCTATATTACTGAAAAACTCAATGATAAAGATCGTTATCAAACAGTTTATGCTGAAAACTTAGGAAGTGCAGCTGCACCTACTGCTGGACTTCATTTCACCAAAGAATTATTAGATGCCCTATATAACAAAGGTGTGGAGATAATTCCTATTACTTTGCATGTTGGTTTAGGTACTTTTAAACCAGTTTCTGTTGATGAAATTGAATCACATCACATGCATGAAGAAACTTATACCATTGATGAAAACAGTGCAAACCGTTTAAATGAGGCTATTTTAAATAAGAAAAATATTTGTTGTGTTGGAACTACATCAGTTCGAACCTTAGAGTCAAATTTTCATGAAAAAATAACTCCAGGAACTTTTCAAACATCAATCTTTATCTATCCTGGATATAAGTTTAAAGTTGTATCAAAACTTATCACTAATTTTCATTTGCCAAAATCAACATTAATTATGTTGGTCAGTGCGTTTGCAAATAGAGATTTAATCATGAAGGCATATCATGAAGCAATTCATGAAAAATATCGTTTCTTCTCATTTGGAGATGCAATGTTCATAAAATAATTGAAAAAATCACATTTTATCGCTATAATTAAGTTGATGGAGGATAAACCATGTTCGGGCTTGAACCAACCCAATTTTACATTTTGATTGCTAGTGTCTTAGTTATTACTATAATTTCAGTTTTATTTTTGAT
>CAYJBI010000158.1:0-3025 GCA_964368345.1 uncultured Mariniplasma sp.
CATAAAACGATTGAAAAAGAAACTTTGATTTGTTATAATGTTTACGTATGTTTGGAGGGATATTATGCGCGACCTAGTTAAATTGGTTTGTACCGACTGCGGCGAAGAAAACTACCATACAAATAAAAATAAAAAAGCTCATCCTGAGCGCATGGAAGTTAAAAAGTATTGCCCACGTGAAAGAAAGTACACCATCCACAAGGAAAAGAAATAAGCTATTCTTGGAATAGTTTTTTTTCTATTATGAAACCATGATTCAATTTAAGGGAAATGAAGATTTATCACATGTCTATTTAGTATCTCGATTTGATACCTGTGTCTTGATTGATCCATCACATAGCTTGGAAGCTATTATTGAAGCTATTGGAGAAAAGACATTATTAGGTATTCTTTTGACGCATGCACATATGGATCATGTTGATTTAATCGGTCAATTTGATGTTCCTATATACATTCATCAAGATGATGCACATCTTTTATTTGAGGATCAATATAATGGTTATGCTCCTAAAATGCATCCCTATAAAAGAAAAAATTTAGATTTAAGATACGTCAAAGAAGGTGATCAAATACCCTTAGCCGATCATGTTATTCACGTATTATCAACACCAGGGCATACAAAGGGAGGATTATCCTTTCTTTATGAACAAAAGCTTTTTACAGGTGATACGTTGTTTAAAGAGTCTGTAGGAAGACATGATTTATACTCTGGTAACCTTCCAGAATTAAGAAAAAGTGTGTTAATGCTTTTATCACTACCAAGTCAAATCAAGATTTACCCTGGACATGATGAAGCCACAACAATAAGGTATGAACAAAAGAATAACCCCTTTTATGTGAAATGGATGAAGCAGAAGTCAAAATAAGACACTTTGTGTCTTTTATTTTTCTTAACAAAATAGCACATAATCCTTGACAGTGCCAATTCAATCATGTACAATAAAATTGGCACAAATCCCAAATGAGTGCTAATCGAGGTGGATACATGATTACAAGCCGTCAAAAGTTAATTCTTAAAGCAATCATTGAAGAATACGTAAAAGATGCTCAACCGGTTGGATCTAAAACATTAACCAATATGCCTTATCTCAATTTTTCAAGTGCCACCTTACGATATGATATGGCACAACTTGAAGAATTAGGTTATTTAGAAAAAACACATACATCATCTGGTCGTGTTCCATCTGAAAAAGGTTATCGTTATTATGTCGAACATCTTGTGACACGTGATAGTGATGTTCAATTACAGTTTCCACTGATTGATGAAGTATTTTTAAAAAATCGTTTAGCAAGAGAAGCTGCAGTTGAAGAAGCGATTCACTTGTTATCAGAGCTAACAAATTACACAGCAATGGCTGTTGGGCCTTCATCACATTTGAATGTTATTAAAAAAATTGATTTTGTACCACTCACCAATCGAGATGCAGTTGTTTTAATTGTGACGGATCAAGGACATGTGCAACATCAAAATATTCAAATTCCTGATGATATGAATATTGAAGATTTAAAAGAAGTTATTAAAACATTAGATGAATTACTTAGAAATCGCAAGATTTCTGAAGCAAGTAGTATCTTAGAAGCAGAATTTGCAAAAAATGAAATTCAATCATTTATGGAATACCAAACACAACTTATTCAATCGTTTATACATGCATTTTCTAAGTTTGCTCAAGATAACTTCTATTTATCGGGTGTAACGAACATATTTGATCAACCAGAGTTTCATAATATCAAACATATAAAGAGTTTCGTAGACATGTTAGATCGAAGGGAACTTGTCAAACTTATAGGTGATCATGAAGGGTTAAGTATTCGATTTGGCAGTGATTTACAACTTATTCCAATGGAAAACTGTACCATTATTTCTGTGCCATATCGAATCAGTGAATTTGAACATGGAACCATTGCAGTTGTAGGTCCCACACGTATGGAATATAACAAGGTCATACCACTGGTTGAATATATTGCAAGTAATTTAGGCAAACTTTATAAAAAATAGCAAAAGGATGATAGAAATGGACGAAAAGAAAGATATAAAAGTAGAAACCGAAGAAATTCATGAAGAGCATGAAACTTCGAAAAAAGAAAAAAGGAATAAGCATAAAGAGCAAGTCGATGCTTTAGAACTTGAAATCAAAGAATTGAAAGATAAATTACTTAGAAATGCAGCAGAACTTGAAAACTTTAAAAAAAGAATTCAACAGGAACGCATTAACGATCGTAAATATGCCAGCAAGAATTTAATACTAGAAGTTTTAAATCCACTTGATCAGCTTGATCGCATTGTCAATATGAAAACGGACAACGACTTACTTAAAAACTTCTTAATAGGTTTTAAAATGATTAACGATCAATTATTTAATGTCTTAAATCAAGATGGCGTCAAAGAAATTGAAGCACTTGGAAAACCATTTGACCCCAATTTATGCCATGCTATTGAAAAAGTAGAAATCAAAGAAAAAGAAAACGGCATCATTATTGAAGTCGTTCAAAAAGGATATACATACAAAGAACAACTACTCAGACCTGCCATGGTCAAAGTAAACGAATGGAGTGAATAACAATGGCAAAAACAAATAAGATTATCGGTATTGACTTAGGTACAACAAATTCATGTGTATCAGTTATGGAAGGCGGAGAAGTAAAGGTCATCTCGAATGCTGAAGGTGGACGTACAACCCCATCGGTCGTTTCATTTAAAGGTGATGACATTAGTGTTGGTGATGTTGCTAAACGTCAGGCAATCACAAATCCTAACACGGTATCATCAATTAAGCGTCATATGGGTGATATGAATTATCGTGTAGATATCAATGGTAAAAAATATACGCCACAAGAAATATCTGCAATGGTTCTTCAAAATTTAAAGAAAACAGCTGAAGATTATTTAGGAGCAACCGTTACACAAGCAGTTATTACCGTTCCTGCATATTTTAACGATGCACAGCGTCAAGCAACTAAAGATGCTGGTAAAATCGCTGGTTTAGAAGTTAAGCGTATTATTAATGAACCTACAGCTGCAGCA
>CAYJBI010000159.1:0-3023 GCA_964368345.1 uncultured Mariniplasma sp.
GTTCAAAAACTATTTTGAATATTTGATTGAATATAATAAAACCACAAACTTGACACGTATTACAGAAGAAAACGAGGTTTATTATAAACACTTTTATGATTCGTTATCTTTAATCAATGTTCTTGATTTTACAACGGTTCAAACTTTATGTGATATGGGTGCAGGCGCTGGATTTCCAAGTATACCGTTAAAAATTGTATATCCTCATTTGAAAATCACAATTATAGATTCATTAGGGAAAAGAATCACTTTTTTAGAAGGTTTAGTTCAGAAATTAGTATTAGAAGATGTTGAACTAGTTCATGCTCGTAGTGAGGTATTTGCTCTGACTCATCAACTATCATATGATGTTGTAACTGCAAGGGCATTGGGTCACTTGACACTTATTCTCGAGATGGGGATTCCAATGCTTAAAGTGAATGGTGTGTTTATAGCGCCCAAAGGTGGTAGTTGTGAATCTGAGATTGATGAATCAAAGAGAACAATCAAATTGTTAGGGGTAGAACTTATTCAAATAACCAAATTTGAGATACCTCATGAATTTGGTAAAAGGACAAATTTATTATTCAAAAAGATAAAACACATGAAGGGTTATCCAAGGCCGTATAATCAAATAGTGCATAAACCTCTTATATAGTGTCAATGAAGAAGGTGAATTATGGGAAAAATCATTGCAGTTTCAAATCAAAAAGGTGGTGTTGGTAAAACAACAACCAGTGTTAATCTCGCAGCTGCTTTAGCTGAATACAACAAAAGAGTATTGCTCGTGGATTTTGATCCACAGGCAAGTACAACTACAAGTCTGGGGATTAATCGTAGTTTGCTATACTCATCGATTAAAGATGTATTACTCGATCTTAAAACAATTGAAGAAACAGTCATTCATCTACCTGAAATCAATATTGATGTCATTCCTGCAACGATTGAACTAGCACATATTGAAGTAAAACTAGATCATGATGATCGTGAGTATATTTTAAGTCAAAAACTTAATCAAATAACAGATTTTTATGATTTTATCATTATTGACTGTCCGCCAAGTTTAGGGTTATTAACTATAAGTGCGCTTTATGCATCGAATTCTGTCTTAATTCCAGTTCAATGCCAATTTTTAGCCATCGATGGTTTGACACAGTTGTTAAATACAATTAGAATTGTCCAAAAGAAAATGAAAGTTAACAATAGGGTATTAGAAATTGAAGGCGTTTTACTAACCATGCTAGATAAACGAACTAAGGCAGGCTGGGAAATAGTTCATGAAATTAAGGATTATTTTAAAGAAGGTGTCTTTGATACGATTATAACAAGCAACGTTGCTGCACAGGTTGCTCCTACATATGGATTACCTGTTCTCACATTCGCACCTAAATCACCGGCGGCAAAGTTGTATAAATCTTTAGCAAAGGAGATTGTGAATAATAATGAACGAAGATAAGAAAGCAAGAACATTTTCAGATTTGCTTCAAGAACATCATGTTGATGATGTATTAGAAGGTGAAGTCATTGAAGATATACTGCTATCTGATATTAAACCCAATCCATTTCAGCCTCGAAGAATTTTTGACGAAGAAAAAATAGATGAGCTTGCTCAGTCAATAAAAGAACATGGTGTATTTCAACCGATTATTCTAAAAAAAGTAAAACAAGGCTATATTATTGTTTCGGGTGAAAGAAGATACAGAGCAACCTTGAAGGTAGGTTTAAAAACGATTCCTTCAATTATAAGACAGTATGAAGAAGCAAAAGTGGCTGAAATTGCACTTGCTGAAAACCTTCAGCGTGAAAACCTAACTCCGATTGAAGAAGCAGAAGCTTATAAGGTAGTCATGAATAGTCTATCTTTAACACAAACTGAGTTAGCTACAAAAGTCGGAAAAAGCAGATCTCATGTCACAAATATTCTTGGCTTATTAAGTTTGCCGCAAGAAGTACAACAATTATTACTCACGGGTGCTATAAGCATGGGTCATGCAAGAGCTTTAAGTAAACTACAAGATCAAAAGAAAATTATTCGACTTGCTTATCGCGTGATTTCAGAACAGTTAAGTGTAAGACAAATCGAAGAATTAACAACAATCGAAGAGAAAACAAATAAAATCGAGCGAAATAAATCTACAAAATATAGCAATCAAGAAAAGGATATCTTTAAAGAAATAGGCTATAAAGTAAAGATTGATGATAAAAAGATAGTCATATATTTAAAAGATAAGTTACCGGACGAAATCATAGAAAGACTGATGAGAAAATGAAATATGCAGTCGGAGATTGTGTTGTAACTAAGAAGAAACACGTTTGTGGAAATGATGTCTGGATTGTTGAGCGAATCGGTGCTGAAGTCAGGATTAGATGTACAGTTTGCAATCGCGAAGTTATGATGTTGAAAATGGATCTAGATAAGAAAATTAAAAATGTACTTATCAAAAGTGAATAGCTTTACTTTGTAAAAGAAATTGACAAAAGCTAAAGTTGATTCTATCGCTCATATAAGCGCTAAATTTTAGCTTTTTCTTTCACTTAAAAATATAAAAAAGACAAAAAGTTATTTTTCTGTTAAAAGTTGTTGCATTTTTACAAATGATACGATAGAATATAAAAGCAAGCCCAAAAATGGAGGGGTAGCGAAGTGGCTAAACGCGGTAGACTGTAAATCTACTCCCTACGGGTTCGGCAGTTCGAATCTGCCCCCCTCCACCATTTATTATAAGACCTTGTGGTTAAGAGGTAAAAACTCTCCCAAAGATATTGACAAGGTCATTTTATAATGATAGAATGTATAAGCACGCCCGATGAGGAATGTGCGAAGGTCTTTGAAAACTGAATGATGATGAGTGTATCGAGATTTAAAAAAAGAAACAAAAAAAAGAGCTATTAACAAACAAAACATAAATTTATGGAGAGTTTGATCCTGGCTCAGGATGAACGCTGGCGGCGTGCCTAATACATGCAAGTCGAACGAAGCACTTCGGTGCTTAGTGGCGAACGGGTGAGTAACACGTAGGTAACCTGCCCTCAAGACGAGGATA
>CAYJBI010000160.1:0-3020 GCA_964368345.1 uncultured Mariniplasma sp.
TTATTTATATATTCATTATACAACAACACTCTAGATAAACAAAAATCTCTGACTATAATGAACAATAATCAAAGACTTCTTGTTTAATAACATATTTATTTGCCTTATACTTTCTTTATTTTTTGAATATCATCTGTGATAATCCAATCATCCATATTACTCTTACGATCATACTCAAATGGTTCTATAGCTTCAAGATTTCTTATTTCTACAACACACAAGTACTTCTTTGTAGACCAACGTTCATATTGGTGTTTTGCAAGATTCAACTCTTTTTCATAGTGATTGATAAATGCTATAGATTCATCTTCACTCATCTTTTCCGTTTCATGTACACTTTTTACTAAAGCTTTATGTGTTACAGTAAAACTTCCTCCAGTTTCAACAAAATACAAAATATCATCAATTTTAACTCTACCACCAAGAGGTGTTTTTTTCCCCGCAGCACCTCTAATAATCATGGTTTTGGTTCCTGCAAGTAGTTTTTCCAATTCTTTACCTTTTTTATCAAGGTAAACTAAGTGTTCTGCTTTACCTTCAATACCTTGATACCATGTATTTTTTTGCATATGTTATTCCTTCTTTCATATGTTAATTAGTAATCACTTTTATTTTTAACATTAATCTTTTAGGTTAATGTCACTTTATGCATTTTAATCTTCTTCAGCGCCCATTCATAATGGCTTGCTGTAACCGAAACACAATATTGACCTAAAGAGGATCCACCTGTCCATGTAAAATGACCTTTTGAAAACAATTCATCATTTGTAAACTTATCAATTTCTTTCATGACACTGTTATGACTTTTGTTAAACAGATGAATGGATTCATCATATGATGTATTTTGGTGTTTTTTCCAAAACTCAATATTTAGTTCACCATATGTTTTCCAATTATAAGGTAATGGTAAAAATGGTTTTTGATCGTTATTCAAATTTGATTTGATCCATAACAAAAGCAATTGATGCCATTCAAATAAATGAATTAAGACATCTCTTAAATTCTTATCTCTCATCCAATGGGCTTCTTTTTTCCCTTCAGTACTAAATGAGAATGGTTTATTTATATTCTCTAAAGTCATAGAGTTCAATATATCCGTGACTTTTTGATATTGAATAGTTGCTGATTCAATTAAATCCTTTTTTGTAGTTGCTCTTCCCATGATTTATCTCTTTTTTATATTATTCCCAAAATGGTTCAAGTTTTACATCAATATGATGTGTTATATCTACAATTTGAGTTGTATCTTTTTCTATATCAAATGTATAACCTTTTTTATCCTTATGTACATATCCTTTGTAAGGAGTTGCTTTAATATAGCATACCGTTTTAAGATCTTCATTATTCACTTCTTTATACCAATGATGGAATACTTTTAGAAAGACTTCACGAATAGATGCATTATCAGTATCTAAAGGATGACCAGTAACACATGCTTTACACCAAAAGCGATTATGTCCTCCATCTGAAATCATGACATTTTCATTGTTTTGAATTTCCTTAACGTAGTTACATCTTATATCAGTAACAATCCAAAACGAACCATCATAATAAAAACTATCAACAGATCTTACAGTAGGTACGTTATGATTCGCAGTAGCAATTAAAAGAATCGTATCGCTTTGATATTTCTCATTTATTAGATTTAATACACTACTTTCTGCTACACTCAACTCCATTTGAATTATCCTTCCTTATATAAAAATTTGTGTAAAAATACAATGATAACTCAAAGTAAATTTTTTAAGTTAAAATCAATCTTATCCAATAAAAAAGATACTTTATGATTATCTAATTTGATAAACCTTCAATAAATACAATTATTTCTTCACTAATATAATGATATTCGTAGTCATGAGCATAATGTGGAGAATCTAAAATAATACGATATCTATTCTCCTTCTTGCTAACAAAATGCTGATGATATCCTTGCCATATATCTTTAGAATGACCTGTGCCTTCTCCATTAGAGGAAAACAATAAAATAGGGACGTCTACATCTGTACCATCATCAACAATCTTAGCGTTACTTTTAATCTCTTTCATCTCATTAATCATAGCATTAGTTAACGTTTTTTGAAAAAATACTTTTTTATACAACTCTTTTTCTTCATCGCTTAAACTACCATTTTTTATGGCTTCACTATTAGCCAATCCAGGGATTAATCTACTATACCCTAATTTAGCAGATAATGATAAAAGTTTAATGAAACCCATATTGATATTCATATTCTCATAATTTTCAGGAACTGCCATATCAAGACCTATGATTGCTGATACTTCTTCCGGATATTTTTGAGCCCAATAAAGTGCTTCAATCCCTGACATAGAATGTGGTAATAATATATACGGACCCATATGACCTGTTAACTCTAAAGATGTTCTTGTTTCATACAATATAGTATCAATATCTCTAGATACATTAGAATCATCACTAAATCCATAACCTGCTTTTTCAACGACTACTATTTTATAACCATCACTTAATTTAGAAAATAACGACTTAAAATCTAGTACAGGTGAACACGTTCCTCCACCAGACATAAAAACTAAGGTTTTATCTCCTATACCTTCAGTGTAAACATTGATATAGTGATTATTGACTAACACTCTTTCACCAAGCGTTAT
The DNA here is from genome assembly GCA_964368345.1 of uncultured Mariniplasma sp. Classification (GTDB taxonomy): domain Bacteria; phylum Bacillota_I; class Bacilli_A; order Acholeplasmatales; family Acholeplasmataceae; genus Peloplasma. The sequence goes on from CAYJBI010000160.1 coordinate 2,629, forward strand.
GATTGTAGTTTTTTCGTTATTAAGTTTTATTCTGTGAATAGTAAAACTTATGATTGTTAGTATCGCAATCAGTAATGTGATTATTAATATTACTTTTCCTATAATCTTTAATATCTTTTTTGCCATGATATCCCCACCAGACTTCTAATGAACTAAACTATGTATTTAAAAATGACACGATAATTATAACATATCTAATCTATTCCAAAAGTATCATAATAAAAAAAATTGTACGTTCTCTCTTGATGATAGAATGAAATGTTTCAATCGGAGTGTTATCATAAGGTGTACCTTTTCTCGAATATGAGTGAACCATTTCATAATTTTCGATGAACTGTTCGACATCATAGCCTAAATACTGACTTCCTAAATCTGATTGAACGATAATACCT
>CAYJBI010000161.1:0-2994 GCA_964368345.1 uncultured Mariniplasma sp.
ATTCAGGTCGTTCAGTTATTATTGTTGGACCAGACTTAGAAATGTACCAATGTGGTATTCCTAGAGAAATGGCAATTATTCTATTTAAGCCATTCGTCTTAAGAGAACTTCAAAAGTTACAAGGTAAAGATGCAAATGCTAAGAAAAATGCGAATGCTAAATACGATAAAATGGATGATGATGTATGGGCAGCATTAGAAAAGGTTGTTAGAGAACATCCAGTTCTACTCAACCGTGCACCTACACTTCACCGCCTTGGTATTCAAGCATTTGAACCTAAATTAATCGATGGTAAAGCCATTCGCTTACATCCACTTGTGACACCTGCGTTTAATGCTGACTTTGATGGTGACCAAATGGCTGTTCACGTTCCACTATCGAATGAAGCTCAAGCAGAAGCAAGATTACTGATGCTTGCATCAAACAACATTCTTAACCCGAAAGATGGTAAACCAGTTGTTACACCTTCACAGGACATGGTGCTTGGTAACTACTATCTTACGATTGAAGAAAAACTTGATCGTAAATATGCTGGATACAGAGCATCTGAACGTCAAGTAGAACATGATTTCAAGAATCGTAATGAAGGACATTTTTATTACAATTATGATGAAGCATATCTTGCATATCAACATGAAATCATTGGTCTCCATACACGTATTATTGTTGATCCAAAATCAATTAATCAAAGATTTACAGAAGAACAAAAGAGTAAGTACTTAGTGACAACATTAGGTAAACTTATATTTAACCGTATTCTTCCCCCTTCGTTCCCTTATTTGAACGAACCATCTTTAGAAAATCTTGAACAAAAAACACCAGATAAATACTTTATGTCTAAGGGTGTGAATCCAAAGGATGTTTTAACAACTATCCCTGTTCCATCTCCCTTCAAGAAAAAGTTCTTATCACAAATTATTGCTCAAGTCTTTAAAGAATTACATATTTCAGAAACATCTAAGATGCTTGACCGCTTAAAAGATTTAGGGTTTAAGTATTCGACAGTTGCTGGTATTACAGTTTCATTTGCTGATATTAATGTCTACTCTAAAAAAGATGAACGTTTAACACAAGCTAACAGATCGATTGAAGAAATCTCTGATCTCTTTGATCAAGGTTGGTTAACTGATTCTGAACGTCGTGATCTTGTTATTAAAGAATGGCAAGACACAAGAGATGATATTCAAAAAGGTTTAATGGAAGAATTTGATACTGATAACAACATCTATATGATGTCTGATTCAGGTGCGAGAGGTAACGCATCAAACTTTGCTCAGCTTGCTGGTATGCGTGGACTTATGAATAATCCTAAAGGTGAAATCATTGAAGTCCCTGTTAAGGCTTCCTTTAGAGAAGGTTTGACCGTTTCTGAATTCTTTATTTCAACTCATGGTGCCCGTAAGGGTTCTACCGATACCGCGTTAAAAACAGCGGAATCAGGATATTTGACACGTCGTTTGGTTGACGTATCCCAAGATGTCATCGTTGTTGATGAAGATTGTGGTACTGAACGCGGTGTTGTTATGACTCCTATTAAAGAAGAATCAAAAGAAATCGTTCCAATTTATGATCGTATCGTAGGTCGTCATGCATCAAAAGATGTCATTCATCCAAAAACGAAACAAGTTCTTGTAAAACGTAATGAATTAATTACAGAAGAAATCGGTCATGCGATTGTTAAAGCTGATATTAATGAAGTTGAAATTAGAAGTAACTTGACATGTAACTCTGATAACGGTGTTTGTGCGAAGTGTTACGGACGTAATCTTGCAACAAATACACGTGTTGAAGTGGGTGAAGCAGTTGGTGTCGTCGCTGCACAATCCATTGGTGAACCTGGTACTCAGCTAACCATGAGAACCTTCCATACCGGTGGTGTTGCTTCTGCATCTGATATTACCCAAGGTCTTCCACGTATTCAAGAATTATTTGAAGCACGTAATCCAAAAGGTAAAGCAGTGATTTCAGAAGTTGATGGCAAGGTCAAATCAATTGATCGTCAACGTGGTGGTATTTCTATCATTACTGTGACTGATGCAAGCGATAAGGAGTATAAGTATACAGTTGATCCAAACATTGAAGCACTTGTTAGAAAAGGAGCATCCGTCAAGGCTGGTCAAAAACTAACACCAGGTTCAATTAATCCGAAAGAACTCTTAAGAGTTGTTTCCGCTGAAGCTGCTGAACTTTATATTCTTGAAGAAGTACAAAAGGTTTATCGTGCACAAGGGGTTGAAATCTCCGACAAGCACGTTGAGCTCATCATTAGACAGATGTTAAGAAGAATTACCATCGTCACTGAAGGAGAAACAGAACTTCTTCCAGGTACTGAGGTTTCAGTCTCAGAATTTAAACGTGAAAATAAAAAAGCATTTGCACAGTTTAAACGTCCTGCAGTTGGTAGACCTATCCTTCTTGGTATCACTCGTGCAAGTTTAAGAAGTGATTCATTCTTATCTGCAGCATCCTTCCAGGAAACAACGCGTATTCTTACAGATGCAGCAATTAAGGGTAAGACAGATGAACTCCATGGCTTGAAAGAAAATGTTATTATTGGTGGACTCATCCCAGCAGGTACGGGTATTCTAAGAGAAGCATCATTTGAATATGATCGTTCAAATACCTATACTGAAGACGAAGAACTCGATTATTAGAAATGAAAAAAAAGATTTCATCCAACATGAGATGAAGTCTTTTTTTACTTCTTAGTTAAGATAAAAATAATAGAGATTTAATGATAAATAAAAAAGTCAGCAATCGCTGACTTAGATATAAAAGAAATGATTTTTCGTTATTTTATCTATTTCATCAGAAGTAAAATCAACTTCAAAGTATTGATTCATCGTTGAAATAGATCGTGTTACATCAATAAGTTTTTTCTCTTGATCAAGTGCATAAGATATCACTTGATAGCTAGCGGTGTCTTGTTGAGAATTTAGAATTTTGGCATCTTCTCTTGACAGATTAATCACATTCATAAAGCGTCTTCCAGAA
>CAYJBI010000162.1:0-2910 GCA_964368345.1 uncultured Mariniplasma sp.
AGATAACAAATGAAAGATTGTGCCTATGCACAGTCTTTTTTTTACGGATAAAAAAAACACCTTAAGAGGTGTTATTCAACTAATTCTGCATTACCTAAATGAACGATTCTTTTCTTGTGTTTATGATCTAAAACAAGTGCTATATCAAATTTATTAATCTTTACGATGGTAAAGTTCTCATCTGTTGGTTTTTGGATCATTTGATAAAGATATAATGTATTCCCTTCACGAAATTCAATTAAGTATTCTGGAATAATATATTTTTTATAGCGATAATTTTTGAATAAATCTCCAATTTGAACTAAAGTATCTCTAAACTTTTGTGGATAGGGTACAAGTTCATGAACTTCATTTATTTTAATAGTTTTATTAAGAAGTGCATATTTAATGCGATATGTTCCAAATAATAATGAAATAAGAGACATAAACAATAAACTTAAGCCTAATAAATGAATCCATTCTTTCATCTCTGGTATAACAATAAGCGCTAAAAGATAGATGATGACGATTGTTAAAATAATCAGTCCATGGTGCTTGAGATTCTTTTTTCTTAGTTGTGTAATCTGATTTTTGAGCATAACGTTCCTTTCACTCTAAGTTCATTTCATAGATTGTTTTTTTGTATTGATAAGCCATTTACATGTTTATCGTTTCATGAATATATACCGATTTTATTTACATACTTATTTTATCAAGATAAGATTGAATATACAAAGTACTTAAGGAAATCTTCACAATTGAATTTCTAAACAATAATCAGATGGCATATTTTGTGCCATCTTTTTAAAAGTGTTTTCTACTTTTTAAATAAAAACACCCCCATGGAACATGGGGATATATAGTTATTTATTAAGAGCAGCACGTACAAGTGTTAAAAATGAATTTGGATCTAACGATGCTCCGCCGACTAAAGCACCGTCAATATCTGACATTGCTAGTAAACTATCCACATTTTTAGCATTGACAGAACCACCATAAAGGATTCTAATACAATTTGCTACTTCTGGTCCATAAAGTTCTTCAACAACCTTACGTATTCCAACAATGGTGTCATTTGCTTGTTCAGGAGTTGCTGTACGACCTGTTCCAATTGCCCATATAGGTTCATAAGCAATAACGGTCTTTTTAGCATCATATGCTGAAACATTAAGATAAGCTTTTTCAACTTGTTTCTTAACAAAAATATCTGTTGTTCCTGCTTCTCTTGTATCAAGTGATTCTCCAACACAAACGATTGGAGTGATATTATCTTTAACAGCAGTCATAATCTTCATGTTCACAGTTTCATCAGTCTCATTAAAATATGCTCGACGTTCACTGTGACCGATAACAACATAATCAACACCATAAGATTTTAACATCGCTGAGGAAATCTCTCCGGTATATGCACCTTCTTCAGCGTAATGCATATTTTGAGCACCGATACGTAAATTTTCTCCTTCACGTTTCACAAGATCTCTTAAAAATATCGCTGGAGCACAAATAACAGATTCTACAACTTCTTTATCGGGTACTTCAAGATTAACCGCATAAATGAATGCAAGTGCATCATCTTTAGTTTTATACATCTTCCAGTTCCCTGCAATTAATGGTCTTCTCTTCATAATTTTAACCTAAAATCGAAGAGACGTCTTTGATCGCTTCTTCAGCGCGTGTTCCACGAGCTACGATTCTTACATTTTCTCCATGTGGAACCGCAAGTGACATTAACGCTAGAATCGATTTTAGATCGACTACTTTATTGTGGTAATGTAATTCAATTTCAACAGCATATTTAGATGCTGTTTGGACAACTTTTGCAGCGAGTGCAGCGTGAAGCCCTTGTGTACTTCTAATCATAATTTCTTTTTCCATATTATTCCTCCATTAGAACATTGGTGGCGTGCTTATCCAAAGTACTTTAGCATGTAGGTGACTATTGTTCATTAGGTAATGCTCTTTATTTGCCAAGTAGTAAAACGTTTCGCCTTTTCTTATAATATATCTTTTTTTATTAATAACCAAGGTGACTTGGCCTTCAAGCACATATCCGAATTCTTCACCAGCATGAGGATCATCCATTTCTGATTGTCCACCTGGTTCAATATCGATGATAATGGGCTCCATCTCATATTTTAACGCATTCGGCACAATCCAACTGATCATATGCTTTAAATCTTCGTTAACTTTAACATTGAAATCTTCTTTCTTATAAACAAGTGTTCTTTCTTCTTCATTACTAAAAAATTCATGAACATCAGTTCCAAGTACTTCAAGAATTGCAAACAAAGTTTGCATAGAGGGTGAAGTTAAGTTGTTTTCAAGTTGTGAGATATAACCCTTAGTTAGTTCCAAACGATTAGCAAGTTCTTCTTGAGTTAAGTTGTTACCTAATCGTAAAGCACGTATTTTCTTACCGATATCCATTATTTATCGTCAACGCATGCAATACCTGGGAGTACTTTTCCTTCGAGATATTCTAAGGATGCACCACCACCGGTAGAGATGTGGGTAAATCCATCTTGGAGACCGAATTGAATCACTGCAGCTGCTGAATCACCACCACCAATAATGGTTGTTGCTTGATCCTTGATTGATGCAATAGCTTTCGCTACACTCTTTGTTCCTTCAGCAAATTTAGGGAATTCAAAGACACCAAGAGGGCCATTCCATACAACTGTTTTAGCATTTTTAATATAAGATTTAAAGATTTCAATGGTATTTGGTCCAACATCTAAACCCATTTCATCCGCTGGAATTTGATCTATCTTTCTAATATTTCTTTCAGTTTCTGCATCAAATGCTTTTCCTGTATAAACATCATCACCGAGTTCAATCTTACCATTCGCTAATTCAAGAAGTTCTTTTGCTGAATCGACTTTATCTGCTTCAAGCAAACTCTTACCAACTTCTAAGCCCATAGCTTTGAAG
>CAYJBI010000163.1:0-2892 GCA_964368345.1 uncultured Mariniplasma sp.
TTCTTAAATCTACTAAATCTTGTTCATCATTATTAACACCTGGAATTAATACATGTCTAGTATTAACAGGTATTCCTAACTCATCTAAGAATCTAGCAAAGTCTAATACTTTTTGATTAGAATCACCAACTAAAATTTTATGTTTCTCATCATTAATTTGTTTAATATCTAATAAAATTAAATCTGTATATTCCATTAATTCTTTAAAGAAAATGTTTTGTCTCACATTATAACAAGCAGCAGATGTATCTATTACAGTATGGATACCTCTTTTTTTTGCTTCTTTGAATAACTCTAATAGAAAGCCCATTTGTAATAATGGTTCTCCTCCACTAACAGTTATACCACCTGTCTTATAAAAATGTTTATATTTTTCATAATCTTCTAAAACTTCATTTACAGTCATTCTTTTATTTTGTTTAGTACTCCATGTATCTCGGTTATGGCAAAATTGACATTGAAATGGACAACCTTGTAAGAAAAGTACATAGCGAACGCCTGGACCATCAAATGCACCAAAGGTTTCTATTGAATGGACGTTCGCTGTAATTTCTTTATTATTTGTTATCATGGAATGTTCTACTAATTACTTCTAACTTTTGTTCGTTAGTTAAATTAGAGAAGTTAACAGCATATCCTGATACTCTAATAGTTAAGTTAGGGTATTTATCTGGATTTTCATATGCTTCTTGTAGAGTTTCACGATTTAGAATATTAACGTTTAAATGGTAACCGCCACTTCTAAAGTAACCATTCATAATTTCTACTAAGTTTTCTACTTTAATATCGCCTTCATAAATGAACCCGTCTTCTGTTACTAATTCACTCTTACCTAATGATTGAGGAATCATAGTAAATGTATTTGAAATACCATCTTGACATGATTCATAAGGAATCTTAGCAACACTTAATAATGATTTTAATGCACCTGATGAATCTCTACCGTGCATTGGGTTTGCTCCTGGAGCAAATGCTTCACCAGCACGTCTACCATCAGGAGTATTACCTGTTTTCTTACCATATACAACATTTGATGTAATAGTTAATACACTCATTGTTGGAACTGAATTTCTATAAGTATGTAATGCTCTAATTTTATCCATAAATACTTCAACTACTTTAACAGCTAGTTGATCTACTTCATCAATATTATTACCATATTTAGGGAAGTCACCTTCAACTTCAAAATCAGTAATTAATCCTGATTCTACATCATAGATAGGTTTAACTTTAGCATGTTTAATTGCTGATAATGAGTCAGCTACAACACTTAGTCCTGCAACACCAGTTGCAAAGTTTCTAATAACTTCTGCATCATGTAAAGCCATTTCAATTCTTTCATAAGCATATTTATCATGCATATAGTGAATGATATTTAAAGCATTAACATATACTTCAGCTAATTCTTCCATTGTACTTTCAAATCTTGCCCAAACTTCATCATAGTTTAATACTTCAGTTTGAATAATATCTGTTACATTTTTAGTAAATACTTGTGCTCCTGATTTTTCATCACGACCACCATTTAATGCATATAATAATGCTTTAGCTAAGTTAGCTCTAGCTCCAAAGAATTGCATTTCTTTACCAATAGCCATTGGTGATACACAACATGCAATAGCATAGTCATCTCCATGAACTAAACGCATTTGGTCATCACTTTCATATTGAATACTTGAAGTATCAATAGAAACTTTAGCAGCAAACTTCTTAAATCCTTCTGGTAAGTTTTCAGCCCATAATACTGTTAAGTTAGGTTCTGCAGAAGTACCTAAATTATATAATGTTTGTAAGTATCTAAATGATGACTTAGTTACCCATGAACGACCATCATTATTCATACCAGCAATACTTTCAGTTACCCAAGTTGGATCTCCTGTAAATAATTCATTATATTCTGGAGTTCTAGCAAATCTAACCATTCTTAATTTCATAATAAAGTGATCTACTAATTCTTGAGCTTCAACTTCATTTAACATACCATTTTTCATATCTCTTTCAATATAGATATCAATAAATGTAGCTGTTCTACCTAATGACATTGCAGCACCATTTTGTTCTTTAACAGCTGCTAAATAAGATAAGTATACCCATTGAATTGCTTCTACTGCATTTTCAGCTGGTCTTGATAAATCAAAACCATAAATATTACCTAATTCAATTAATTCGTGTAAAGCTTTTATTTGTTCAGAAATTTCTTCACGTAATCTAATAGTTTCTTCTGTCATTGGGAAAGTATATGTTTCTTTTTCTACTTTCTTCTTTTCTATTAAAAAGTTAATTCCGTATAAAGCAACTCTTCTATAGTCACCAATAATACGTCCTCTACCATATCCATCAGGTAAACCTGTAACAATACCTGATTTTCTAGCTGCTCTTATTTCTGGAGTATATGCATCAAATACACCATCATTATGAGTTTTACGATATTTGGTAAATACTTCATTTAACTCTGGTGAAATAGTATATCCATAAGCTGCAGCAGCACCTGCTGCTACTTTAATACCACCATATGGATGGAAAGCTCTTTTAAAAGGTTTATCTGTTTGTAAACCTACTATTTTTTCTAATTTTTGGTTAATATAACCTGCACTATGAGAAGTAATAGATGATACTACATGAGTATCTAATTCAATAACTCCACCTTTTTGTTTTTCTTCTTTTAAAAAACCGAAAAACAATTCATTTAATTCTAAACTACTTGCCGTAGGACCTGCTAAAAACTTAGAATCACCTGTATATTCTGTATAGTTTTTATCAATAAAATCGCGGACATTAATCTCATTTGACCAATCTCCAAGTTTAAAACCGTTCCATGCTGACATGATTATTCCTCCTATTTATTTGTTATTAATATTACTTGCACTATATATTTTAATTATATACTAATAT
>CAYJBI010000164.1:0-2846 GCA_964368345.1 uncultured Mariniplasma sp.
GATCTAACTTAACAACTTCATTTGAGATATTGATAAAGACATAAGTTGATTTTTCATCAAGTAAATGTCTTCTTTCTAATGAGAAAATACGTTTATCAAAGAAATGAATTTTTTGCATAGCATCTGGAGAAAATGCACGATATGATTTTCTCAAACGAATCAAATGTAGATAACTAGACAACACTCTTGATTCAAATGAATGCTTATTTGCTAATTTTTCTTCAATTTCTTTAAGTTCTAGTTTTCTTCTGTTAATTCTTCTGTTTATACCTGATTGTAAAACAGCTTCTTCATCATTTCTTGTTCCTAAGAGACTATGAATATAAATCCCTGGCATTCCTTGCATAAACACGAGTATGGCTTGAGATGCGATGAATTTCTCTACTTGATACGTATCCTCATTATGAATAATCGCATCCACATAAGTGATATTCATTTCATAAGGTGATGTTGTACCATCAGGATTGTTTTTATAACTGATTCTTCCTTTAGCATCCATCACATGATCAATCATGACTTTCTTTTCATCATCATTTAAAATTCCTTCAACAGGTCTAACACCAATCCCATCATGGCTTGCTAGAAAATTGAAGTATGTATTATTTCTGTGAAGAGGGGTATCATCTAATGATTTAACCCATGATGCAAGTTTCGTCACATCTTTTTTAATAAATGTATATAAAACAAGTGGAGGTAATGGAAATTGGTAAACTAAAGATGCTTCATTATTATTGTTTCCAAAATAACTAATGTTCTCTTGATGGGGAACATTAGTTTCACTGATAAGAAGTGTTCCTGGAACCGTTTGGTCAATCACATAACGCATGATTTGAATGAGTTTATGTGTCTCTTCTAAATGGATAGAACTTGTTCCTATTTTTTTCCATAAAAAACCAATTGCATCTAATCTAATAAATTTAGCTCCTCTTTTCGCATAATTAATAAGAATAGCAAGGATACTTAATAACACTTTAGGGTTTTTATAGTTTAAATCAACTTGATCTTCACTGAATGTTGCCCAAATATGAATAGGTCCATTTTCTCCTTGATAAGGATAAAATAATGGGAGTGCACGAGGTCTTACAACTTTCGAATAATCAAGAGATGGATCACATATGATAAAGTAATCTTTATATATTTTATCACCCTTTAAAAAACCTTTAAACCATTGACTTTCTTTAGAAATATGATTAATGACACCATCAAACATTAAACGATAATCTTGACTTAACATCTTCACATCATCCCATGTGCCTAACTCTTGGTTAACAGCCTCATAATCAACGACTGAAAAACCATCATCTGATGTATAAGGATATATGGGAAGTAGATGGATATTTGGAATATCATTTTTATAATATTTATTCGAAAAATGATGAAGAACACGCAAGGGTTTTTCATCATCATTTTTAATTGAATCACCATATGTGATAAGCATAATATCACTTTCTGTAAGCAATCTATCCTTACCAGGTATTCGGTTATTCTTGATTAAAGATGATATTTCAAGATAAATATCATCACTATCCACGCCATATAAATCTTTTAATAACGATAATAGATTCATTGATACACCCTCACCACTTAATATTTTCTAACATCTTTTTAAAGTAAACGACTGGATTTTCAATGGATTCATTTTCATTTGCATATTTAGGAACGATGGAATACACTTCATCCATCACATCCGAGATATCACTTTCATCTTTAGAACCAAATAAACCAATCACTTTCTTATGATGTTTTTTAGCAATTGAAGCTATTCCAAAAGGTGCTTTACCAAAACGGGTTTGATGATCTAATCTACCTTCACCTACAATAATTAAATCTGATTGAGCAATATGTTTTTCAATATCAAGTAGATCAATCATATAATTAATGCCTGAATGAAGATGTGCATGAAGAAAACTTAAACATGCAAACCCTACACCACCTGCAGCGCCTGCACCTGGTAAAAACTGTGTTTGTTTATTAAGTTTTTTTTCGACAATATGTGCATAATTTGACATATTACTTTCTAATATATCCATTTGTTCAAGGGTTGCACCTTTTTGTTTAGAAAATACATGAGAAGAACCAAGTTTTCCTAAAAGTGGATTGGTAACATCGGATGCAATCTCAAAGGTAACTCCTTTAATTGTTTCATTAAAACTTGACAATTCAATATCATCAATCAACCCGATTAATTCACCATTCATCGGTTCATGAATGAGTTCATTCTTATGATAGAACTTAACACCTAATGCTTGAAGCATACCAGCACCACCATCATTGGTTGCACTACCGCCCAAACCAATAATCACTTTTTTAGCACCTTTAGAAATCACATGCTTAATGAGTAAACCTAAACCAAAGGTCGTTGTCTTCATAGGGTTTAACATTTGTTTTGAAATTCTTGTAATACCTGATGTTGAATGAAGTTCTATAAATGCTTGATCATGATATAAAATATATTCAACTTCTAATTCTTTCATGAGAGGTCCATATGTTTGAAACTTTTTAATCTTGCAATTTAGAAATGTTTGAATAGAATCTATAAACCCTTCACCACCATCAGAAATAGGAATCATTTTAACCAAATGACCCTTATGTGTTAAATAATCATGAATCAACAGCGATAACTCTGTTGATGATAATGTTCCTTTAAATGAATCAATAGCTACTAAGATGTTCATAAGCTTCTTCCTTTATCTATGATAATTTCATTTTACACGATTAATATTGATTATTATATAGTCTATAGAACATATAAAACGGTTTCATTTCGATATATTTGTTATTTGTAATATTATCTTATGATTGATTAAAAATAAAAAGCTAAGATGACTTAGCCTTATGATCTATTT
>CAYJBI010000165.1:0-2802 GCA_964368345.1 uncultured Mariniplasma sp.
GTATTACCACTGATTGAATAATCATTATCTTCAATATCAAGACCGCCAAGTAAATCGATATACCCCTCATATACTTCAAACTCTACGATGATATCTTGTCCTTGATAAGATATTTCAACATGACTAACAATATGAGGTTTATCTATCTGCTTAACTTCTATATTTAAAATATATGATTCTTCACCTTTAATGAATATATTGTGGTGACCTACTTGAAGTGTGCTAAGATATGATCCATCAATAGAAAGTTGATGGGTTGAATAAGTATAATACTCTTCATTTAGTAACAAGCCATCGATATAAATATCTTGAACATCATCGACATCATATAAAATAGTATCTTGAGTTGAATCAAAATGTTGATATGTTCTCATATCAACATTTAAAGATATTGCTGAAACGAGCTGGTTATCAAGATATGATAATAAATCAATTTTGATGAAATCTTCCGTAGTTGAAGGAAGTTCATAAGAAGCAATATCAAACGAATTTTCAATCTTTGTAGTTCCGTATTCCACCTTGATACGATATGTAACATCTGTTGCTATATGAGTCCAAGATAACATGTTATCTGTAAGAGTTATGTTGTCAAATGGAACTTCATATATTAAAAGATGTTCTAAAGGAACTGAAAAACGTGATTCTTGATCATTAATGACTACTTTAACTTTGAAGGTATAACTCCCAATTGTTAAATTAGAAAGAGAATAAGAATTTTCTTCTAATTCAATCGTTTTATCGTTATAACTTAAAATGTAATAATCAGCAGCATCAATACTTTCCCATGTGACTTGATTATTATCAATTTTAAGATTTTGGGGAGGTTCTATTTTCTTCTGGCAACCAAAAAGAACGATAACCATCAATAGAATCATTATCCATTTTTTTATCATTAACTTACCTCATTTTGAGATTTAAGAAGGCACAACCCATAGATTGTGCCTCACTTAAACTCATTAATCTAAAATATTAGGATCGCCATAAGAGAATAAGATATCAGCAAAACCTTGATCATAAAAATCTACAAAAGGATTTCTATTTCCTTGTTCTGTAAAGATTGTTTGATTACGTGTTATCTCATAATAACTTACTGGATCTTCTTCATTCCACTGTAATAGAATGTCTAGGAATCCATAATATATGGTTCCTTCTACTGCAAATGGACTACCTTGATCTACCAATGTTAAATGTGGATACATCAGTGTCATGTAGAATAAGATTCTTGCAACATCACCGATATATTCATCTCCTGGATAGAAAATATCATTTTGAATATAAGAAGAAATTGAATTCCCGTTTTCTTCACCAAAGAAGTGATCACTATGATCACCATTTGGACCTGCTAAAGCGTTCCAAAGATTATGTAAATCGGTATAATGCCCGCGATCAGTATTATTAGTTGGACGATACCCAAAAGAACCATCATTAAGATCAAAGCCGACATATCCATCTAAGGTTCGATCTTTATTAGTTGGCATAATTCTCATATCACTACATGCCCAGATATGCTCGCGGTTAATAGCAATGGTGTAATCATCGGTGGTAATGTTACCTCCAACACCCCAACCATCTAAATCCAATGCTGTAACTTGTCTGTAACTCGTTGAAGATGGAACATCATAAAATATGACTTGATTTCCATTATCATAAGTCGCATATACATATCTTGCATCACCATATGAAACATAATCAATGGTATTTCTTAAGAGTAGTGCCATATCATTCATGACATTTGTACTACTATCAATGGATAAATAATAATTACTAAATCCTGTGTAATCGATACTATCTAGTGTTGAAGGTGGTACATCATCACTAACAGTAACGGTTACATCTTGTGTAGCTGTATTTCCACTACTATCTATTGCTATATATGTAATGGTATATGTCCCCGCTAGGGAAGTGTTTACTGATGAATCATCTAAGTCACATGTTACTGTTCCATCTACGTTGTCAGTTGCACTGCACCAAGAGAGGGCATCGATTGCACTCCATGTTTCCCCTACAGTATAGTTATAGTCAGCTGATGGGCTGAGTGTTATAACCGGAGGTTCATTATCTGAGGGGGGAGTTATTCCAAGCCAAAAACCTTTAATGTAGTTGGTTGAATCAATTGACCATTATTTGAGGTAGCTGATTCATCAAAGAGAATTCTAAATGCTATTGTAGTAACTGCTTCATCAAAAACAATGGTTAGTGTCTGTGTTTCTCCAGAGGCTAACATTTGAGCTTGTGCAAGAAAATTCTTAGCTACTTGCCAATTAGTTCCATCCCAGTATTCCACTACTGCTAAATCAATATTTGATGCTGGATTTTCGTTTGTTGCGCGATTATCATAGTATAATGTGAACTCAATCTTTGTATACTCTTTTTCAACCACAGCAAATCTTAACCCACCTGCTCCACCACTTGCTCCATCACTTATGCCATTGAGTGTATCATCAAAAGTACGTCCAGTTTTTACTTGACCAGCGAAAGTCAATCTTGTATTTACAGTACCACCGGTGTTGCTCTTAACAGCATTAGCATAATCAACTTCAATAGTAGTATTAGATATAATGTCTTTAACAGCAATATCAAAAGCCTTAACATATGATGTTGAAACGGATCCAGTTTGAGGATTATTAGTAAAATCTAAATGATATATAAGTGTTTCAACTTGAACATCTCCTGCAGAAACTGTTATAGTAAATTCTTTAGTAGTAGAGGAAAAACCGTATGCTACTGTTGCTGTAAGCGTGACATCAACAGCACCAGAATCAGGTAGAACTATAACACCGCTATCGCTAATAGTTGCAGGAG
>CAYJBI010000166.1:0-2760 GCA_964368345.1 uncultured Mariniplasma sp.
TATCTCATACGAAAAATTCCCATATGTTTTAATTATTTCATAGGTTTTTCCCCAAAGCACGATGTTGTTATCTGGTTCCATCTGAGTTGATTCTAAAAACTTTTTATAAAAAATATCAAATTTTAAATCAATGAAAGACTCGATAGTAAGTAGAGATGTTCTTGGGTGAGCACTCACAACACATATGCCATCTTTAATTCTAAAATACGTATTTTTAATTGGTTTTCTTAAAATGGTGTAGGTGATGGATAACCCATTTTTATGAATAACTTTCATCTTTTTCTTAGCATAGCATAAGGTTCAACCTTGAAGGGAACCTTCATCTTAACGATTTGTTTAGGATGACGTGCTACCTCAAGTGCTTCACCATTTTCCGTGGTTAATCCAACAACTTTAAAAGGCTCAACTAAGCCACTAGGGTGAAATATTTCGACATCCTCACCCTCTTTAAAATTGTTTCTTTGTTCAATGGTTGCTATACCTGTATTCGGGTCATAGTCCATCACAAGACCCACAAAAAGTTGCGTCGGTTTTTCACTACGCATCAGATATAGCTGTTGTTCAACACCTGGCATACCTTCAAGATAACCATGTGATGCTAAACGGTTTTCTGCTTTCTCAAGTTCTTTCATATAAGGATTAAAATCTTTAATTTCACCCTCTTTAAGATAGTTATCAATAAGTATGCGATACGTTGAAACAACAGTTGCAATGTAGTGAAGGCTCTTCATTCTTCCTTCAATCTTAAGAGATGATACGCCACTATCGATTAAATGGGGGATTTGCTCTAAGGCTTCTAAATCCTTTGATGACATACTAAATGCTTGATTAGAGACTTTGTTTTTACCTTCTATAAGATCATAATTCCAACGACAAGAATGTGCACATCCACCACGGTTTGCATCACGATCAGTCATGTTATTGGATAAACTACAACGTCCTGAATAACTCATGCACATACCACCATGAATAAAAACTTCAAGATCTGCTTCTGTTTTTTTCTTCAACTCTCTGATTTGATGTTTATCTAGCTCTCTTGCTAATACAATACGTTTAACACCGTGGTTATACCAATAATTAACCGCTTTATAATTTGTAGCACTTTGCTGTGTTGAAAGATGAACTTCAAGTTTTGTATGCTTTAAAGCCATATCAATAATGAAGGGTGAAGCAGAAATAATTGCATCTACTTGACATAATTCAAGACCATGTAAATATTCGATAAGACCCTCCATATCTTCATGATGGGGAATTATATTTGTTGTGACATAAACTTTTTTCCCTTTTTCATGTGCAAAAGAAGTTGCTTCTTTAATATCTTCAAGTGTGAAGTTTGAAGCTCTTGCACGTAAAGAAAAATTCTGTCCTCCTATGAAGACAGCATCTGCACCGTACATTAATGCAATCTTTAATTTTTCTAAATCACCTGCTGGTGCAAGAAGTTCAATCATTGTTCTCCACCTTTATTTTTATAAATCGTTTTTTTAAAAAAGAATCCTTCATCCCAAACTTCATGATACTCATTTATGATTTGATTTTTTATTTGATTATCATTTTCATGATACATTTGACTCACTAATGCACCATATCGATCATCTTTAAAAATAGTATCGATGACAAAATAATCTAAAACCTCACATAAATCATCCATATAGTCAAATGCATTCATCACATGTGAACGAAAAACATGTGTTCCTGCATCATCTTCTAAAATAGGATATGGTTCTAAAGGACGCTTTTCTTCAATGATTTTCAAATCTTGTCTTAGATGTAATTGCATGTCTTCACCAAGGAAATCTTGATAGTTTTTAATCAATTGGCGTTTTGAATAAAACATATTTAAGTGCCCATGACCCACCATAAACATCTTCATTTCTTTATGTTTTCCAATTGTTTTTAAATCATCTAATGTAATTTCCTTTGCAGCATAAACTCCTAAAGCATCCAATTGATGAAGGAAATTAAAATCATAGAAATTTGTTGCTAATGTTTCAGGATTATAAATAGCTTTTTTTCCTAACCCTTTTTCTTTAAGTAAAACCATAGCTCCTAAATCTGCAACTATAATCCCTGTAAAATCTTCTATTTTAATTAGATCTAGAAATAGAGAAAACCCTTCTAAATCACTATCAGTCATCATCTGATTTGCCATTAAAAACACTTCTTTATGAAGTTCTTTTATTCGAGCAGTTAAAGATATTATCTCTTTATTTGAAAAACTTTTGGTTAACCTTGTAGCAAATAAATCATTACCGATAATGATTCCATCGACATATTTGCTTATCATTTCAAGATTCGATTGATCGTGTATTGTTATAAGTTTCTTCATTATATCATCCTTTTTGATACCGAAATGCCATCACCTAAATCGTAAAAAGAAGTTTCAAAATCAGGGTGGTCTTGAATAAACAACTTAAACTTAGAAATCTTTTTAAGTAATGCTTTGGTGTGTCTGTTCACTTTTTGAGGGTCCAAATGGTGAAAGTGTAAATTATCACAGACAATGAATCCACCTTTTTTTAGTGTGGGTGCATATTTGTTAAAGAAAGTTTCATACTGAGACTTAGCTGCATCAATAAAAATCAGATCAAACTCACCGATATTTCCTTCATAGGTTAATGCATCAAAGGGGTAAAGGGTGACATTTTTCCCTAGTTCAAATAGATCAAAATGTTTTTTTGCTTCATCAATCATGAACTCGTCTCTTTCAAACGTTTTAACTTTGCAACCAAAAGAGGCCATAGCGAGTGCGCTATAGCC
>CAYJBI010000167.1:0-2698 GCA_964368345.1 uncultured Mariniplasma sp.
ATTTTAGTATTTAGAGGACTTACAAAAAAAGCTTTTGATTTAGCTTTAGGATTTCTACTTTTATTACTTATCGGTTATGCATCAATTGTTGTTTTTGGATACTTTAATGAAGAAACCATGTGGTTTGGATTTCAAATAGGAACCATCGATGGAAGATGGCAATCCATATTAAATAATTCAAACGCACTTGGTGAGTATAATTTTATAGGTATTTTCATTATTTTATACTTTATGACTGTTTTTAAAGATTATTGGAAGAAGTTCTTAATTGCTATTCCACTCCCAATTTTCTTAGTTTCACTTATTTTATCAGGCTCAAGAACTGCGATGTTAATGGTTGTTGTTGCAATTGGTATTTGGGTGTTGTATTACTTTTTTCATACCAAGCGTAATCAATATCTGATTTTATTATTCTTTTTGGCTTGTGGTATTCTTTATTTTCTTTCAAAAATAGGACTATTTGATGCATTATTTGAATATCTAAGAAATGATACCTCATTATCGGGAAGAGATATTATTTGGAAAAATAGTTTAGAGATTATTGAAAAAAATCTCAAACATGGTATTGGCTACAATAATTTTACTTATGTCTATAATGAAATGTTTAGAACTATAACATCTCCACATAATATGCTTCTTGGTGTTTTTGCAGAATTTGGTGTTTTAGGATTTATTATTGTTATTGGTTGGTTTACCTTTATCATTATTAAAAATCAAAATGCACTTGTTAAATTCCCAGAAAACCCAGATAAATCACGATTAATTGTGTTTAATATGTTCTATATTGCATTTTTCATAGGTCAGATGACAGAATATGCATTCCTAAAATCAGGAGCGATTAATACATTCTTTCTCTCGATGGTTGGATTTAATGGAAAAATCTTATATGATCTTTATCCCCATAAAGAAAAAACTCAAATTTCGAGTTTGGTTTTAGCAGTATACATCGTCGTTATTTACTTCATAAAACTACCAATTCCAGTGATGGTATCACTTATGATCTTCGGAAGTTTCATGATTGTATTGGTTGATTATATTTTGCTACATACGATTAAAAAAATAAAGCGGATGACTTAGTCAACCGCTTTTTGATAGGTAATAATCTTGTTAGTTTCAATAAAATCAGTACTTTCAGATTTTTCAAAAGCCGCAATAATCCAAACAACTAAGAAACTATAAGGTACAGCAAATTGAACGTTATCGATTAGTCCATGAATCTGAGAAGCGATAAATCCAATAGCAAATAACAATTTTTCAAACGATCGATTTTTGAATAAAAAGTGGAATATTTGTTTGTAGTAAATTAGAAGTCCAATAAATCCAAATAAACCCATAGTTGCAATCGTATGAAAGAGTGTTGAATGATACATAAATAAACGATAATTAAGACCAGTTTCTAAGAATAACTTTGTCATAACACCTTCAATGGAAACCCATCCACCACCAAAGAATGGATATTTAAGGAAAGTTTGAAAAGCCTCTTCATAGATGAATAGTCGATGTGTTGAAAACTCAGTAATGGTTCCATTGGTGCTTTCTTGAAAGTCACCAATCCAAGTCACAATAATGGGATAGTTGATACCAAGAATGATTAAAACTGCAATAAGAAATGTTATTAACTGCTTTTTATGAGTGTGATCAAAATGTCTAAAACCTATATAAACCATAGCTAGAGCAGCAAGACCAAATCCAATCATACCTCCTCTAGATGTTGAAAGAATAACTGTCAAAATAGGAAAGATAAGTAAAATCCAGTAAATGATATTGTTTTTCTTTTTCAAAATGAAGTAAATATAGCTTGGAATAGTAAGTGCTGTGTAAAAACAAAGATCGTTAATGTTAGCCCATCCTAAATTTCTACCCCAACCTGATAAGACTCTTTCATAAAATGGTAATTGATCATTGATGATAAACCCTTGAACAAAATAGAATACAAATTGATAAGTTATAGCTAAACTGAAGAGGAAAATGATTTTAAAGAGTTCCTCTTTTTTAATCTCTAAAGTATTTCTAAAAAAGAGATAAAAGAATAAGTAAACAAATCCAGCAAGTGAAACAAAGAAAGCTTTAAATGAAAATGGTGTATAAATCAAAGGGACCATATAAGCAACTGCTAAGAGTAGAAGACCTAATGAGAGTACACCTGGTTTAAATTTAACTTTAAACCGAATGATATGAATCACATAAGATGCAATAATCAGAAGAAATGCGATAACAGGTAGTGATAAACTTCCCACTGTATCTAGCGTCATATCTGATTGATTTATGATAAATAGAAAAGAAAAAACAACAGGAAGAACATACTTAGTATTTTTAAAAAAGACCAAAAGAAAAAAATGATATAAGATGAGAATACCCACCAAAGAGACATTGATGATATTAAATCCTAAATCATGGGGTTTATAAAAAGACCAAGCTAAGATAGCATATCCAAAAATGAAATAGGAATATGATGGATGGTTGAGTAGTTTTTCAATTCTATGCATGTCTTTCTCCTTTTCACATGCTATAATTATAATGAAAAAGGTCTGAATTGTAAAGGACTTATTGATGATGGAGATAAAATGTTATGCTATTTAATTCATATGTTTTTATATGCGTTTTTTTGCCTCTTGTCATTTTAATCTATTTTCTTTTAGCGAAATTTAAAAATCCAAATATTCAAAAGGTTTTCTTAGTTTTTTCATCGCTTGTATTC
>CAYJBI010000168.1:0-2662 GCA_964368345.1 uncultured Mariniplasma sp.
CATAAAAGGAGCAAATCAATGAAAAATTATTCAAGAATTGATATTTTGAAGCTTGCAAAAGATAATGATGTTCGTTATGTTAGACTACAGTTTACTGATATGTTGGGCGTTGTAAAAAACGTAGAAATTCCAGTAACAAATCTCGAAAGAGCTCTCGCAAATGAGATTATGTTTGATGGCTCATCTATCCAAGGTTTTGTTCGTATTGATGAGGCAGATATGTATTTATACCCTGATTTATCAACATGGTTGATTTTAGAATGGGAATCACTTACTCAAAATGCAGGTAAAGTTGCGCGTTTAATATGTGATGTTTATAAAACTGATCGTATGCCTTATGAAGGAGATCCTAGGTTCATACTTAAGCGTAACATTCTTGAAATGAAGAAAATGGGTTATGAAAAGTTTAATGTTGGTGTAGAACCTGAATTCTTTTTATTTAAACTTGATGCTAAAGGAAAACCAACCATGGAATTTAGTGATTTAGGTGGATACTTCGATTTAGCACCTGTTGATGGATCTGAAGATGTAAGACGTGACATTGTACTAGAATTAGAAAAAATGGGATTTGATATGGAAGTATCTCATCATGAAGTTGCTTATGGACAGCATGAAATTAATTTCCATTTTGATAATGCACTAGAAGCCTGTGATAATATTCAAACATTTAAAGTATTAGTTAAAAATGTCGCAAGAAGACATGGGTATCATGCAACGTTTATGCCAAAACCAATTCAAGGAATTAATGGTTCTGGTATGCATTCCAACGTATCTTTATCAGATTTAGAAGGTAATAATTTGTTTTATGATCCAAATAGTGAAAATCTATTGTCTAAAACAGCACTATCATTTATTGGTGGTGTGATGAAACATGCACAATCCTTTTGTCTAGCAACAAATCCAACAGTTAATTCATATAAACGATTAGTTCCTGGATATGAAGCACCATGTTACATCTCTTGGAGCGATGCAAATCGCTCAACGATGATAAGAATTCCAGCATCACGTGGAAAATCAACACGTATTGAAATACGTTCAGTTGATCCTTCTGCAAACCCATATTTAGCAATGAGTGCTATATTAGCATCAGGGTTAGATGGAATTAAAAATCAATTAGATGGATTGTCTCCAATTAAGAAAAACTTATTTAAAATGAGTGATGTTGAAAGAAAACGTTTAGGAATAAAGAATCTTCCAGAAAGTTTAAAAGAAGCTATCGAGTTTTTTTCTAATAGTGAATTAATGAAAGAAACCATTGGTGAAGTGTTACATTCAAAACTTATCGAAGCTAAAACGAAAGAATGGGATGAGTATAAACTACGTATCTCTCAATGGGAACTCGATAAATATCTGCCCATCATTTAACATACTTACGCCCCAATAGTTGGGGGTTTTTCTTTTTATGATACAATAGAATTAATCTATATGAAGGGGGTTCTATGAATACAAATGTTGTTATTATGACAGATTCAACAGCTGATTTAAGTCATCAATTATTAAAAGAATTTCAAATTGTTTCTATACCGCTTTATGTACGTTTTGGTGATGAAATCTATAAAGATGGTATCGATATCGATACACCAAAACTTTATAAAAAAGTTGAAGAAACAAAAAACTTGCCTAAAACAGCCGCACCATCACCAGGTGATTTTTTTGAAGTATTTAAACCTCTTATTGAACAGAATAAGGATATTATCTATATCGGTATAGGTTCATCCATTTCAGCTACCATTCAAAGTGCGAAAGTTGCAGCATTAGAATTTCCTGAAAATCGAATCTTTATTATTGATTCGAAAAACTTATCTTCTGGTATAGCTCTTTTAGTATTAAAAGCCAAAGACTTAAGAGACCAAGGTTATGATGCTTCTAAAATTTATGAACAAATCTCAAAGTTGGTACCTCAAGTGAGGAGCCAATTTGCGATTCAAACACTCGATTATCTCTATAAGGGAGGTAGGGCAACCGGATTACAAGCATTAATGGGTTCTATGTTACGCATTAAACCGATTATCAAGGTTTCAGATGGAAAGCTTGGCGTATATAAAAAAGCCATTGGAAAAATGAGTCGTGCACTCGATATGATGCTTGATGATTACTTTCAATTAAATCAACACGTAGATCTTGATTATGTGATGGTTACACACTCACTTGCAGATAAACATGCATCTTATATGATTGATCAGGTTAACGAAAGATTAAAACCCATTCATTTAATTGAATCACATGCTGGTTGTGTCATTTCATCACATTGTGGTGAAGGAACGATTGGTATACTCTATATAGAAAGGTAAACATAATGAAAAACTGGAACTTAGATGATCTATATTTAGGCTTTGATGACACATTTGAAAATGATGTCAAACTTTATGATGCATTAACGGATGATTATATTGCTTGGATTAATAAGGAACATGAAGATACAAAAACTTATATTGAAGGATATTTAAAAAAATCAGAGGAATTGACTAAATTAGGAAGAACATTAGGTTCTTTTATCAGTTTAACAATGTCAACGGACGTTTCTCATAAAGAAGCACCGCTTCATATGGCAAGATTACAAAAAATATCTCGTAAATCAACAGTAGAAGATGTCAAATTTACGCGATTTCTTGCACAAGTTGATTTAGATGAACTATCAAAAACAAGCGATATCATTAAAGAC
>CAYJBI010000169.1:0-2660 GCA_964368345.1 uncultured Mariniplasma sp.
GAATTAGATAAAATATGGACATTTTTGTATTGTTTTATGGATATTAAGTGTCTTTTTTGTTGACTTTTAGACTGAATTGTTTTATTTTTTAATCAAACATGAATATTTTCTCATTGTAATTTTTTATGATATGGTTTACACTAAATATGGGTGATACGATGGATCAAGTCAATTATAGACTTCCAAAACGGAAAGATGGTCAAAAGACATTTGATCATATTATTGAAACTGCACGAAAACTATTTTCGAAAAATGGCTATCAAGCAACATCAATCAATGAAATAATCGAGAAATCGGGAATTGCAACAGGCACTTTTTACTTGTATTTTGACGACAAATTTGCTTTATATTCATACCTTCTATCAAAATATCGTAAACATATACGAAAAACTATTTCTGAAGGCATACAAGGAGCAACTTCACGTTATGAAAAAGAAAGACTCGGGATTCGAGCCTTTCTCAAGTTTGCATGGAAAGATCCTCTTGCTTATCGTATTATATGGGAATCCATGTTTGCTGATAAAGAATTGTTTCGTGAATATTACACAACGTTCAGTAGAGATTATGTAAGACAACTCTCTTATGCTGTCAATCAAGGTGAAGTGAGAGATGATATTGATCTTGAGACGCTGTCATATGTTCTTATGGGGATATCAAATTTCGTTGGTTTACAAGTTTTATTTAGAGATACATTAACAGATCAAGATTTAGATTTGATGACTGAGAATGTGATGAAAATATTACAAAGTGGTATGTTTGTAAGCTCAAAGTAATTTTGGGCTTTTTATTTTCTATGACTTCTTTTCAATAGCGACTTTGCATGTGTTTATGCCAAATAATCGGTACAAACCACAAAAACTAAATAGTGCAGTAAATATCATAATGAAAGCTGGTATAAATAACCAGTATATAGAAAGTGTTAATCCTAATATAATCAAAATTAGTGCTAAAGCATATCTAACCATTTGATCAGTCTTGCCGACATTCTTTTTTAGTTTCATTTTACATTCTCCTTTCAGTAGATGGGTGTTACTGTGATTTTTGATCCATCACAAGGTATATCTAATCGACAATTGAGTTTATTTTCGATACCCTGTCCTAATTCGAAACGATAGAAATCAATAACCTCATTCGTTTTTATCAATTCACTGATGGTAATATTCGAATTTTTAATGAAAGGTTGTTCATAAAGACATTCATTTTTTATGGTATTAATTAATTCGCTTTCATCGATTATTTTCCCTTCTTTTTCTATAAGCATTCTTTCATATTCAAAAGTATTTATATCTACTTGATCATACTTTAAATACTTAGGCATTTGAGAAGTAATATGTAAAGCAATATCTCTTCCTAAAGTATCATCGATCTTATTCATAATCACAAGAACAGATATTTTACCTCCTTGATGCTCATAATAAGAAAATCCTTGTGTAGGTTGTTTTTTAATGCGATGGAAACGTCTTAAATATATGTTTTCTTTGACAACGTGACTTACATAATCAATATACTCTTTAACATACATATGATTAATGCTTAAATGAAGTGCATCTTTGATTGTAATTGCCTTTGAAGTAATGAATAATTCAGCTAAATCATTAAGTAATTGGATGAAATCTGGGTTTTTAGAAACAAAGTCAGTTTCACCATTAACTTCAAAAAGAATGGCTTCATCACCTAAAATTTTTACTTTTGTAGAACCTTTGGATGCGATGCGATGTGAGTCGGATTTTGTGGTTGGCTTCATAAGCAATATTTTCGCTTTTTCTATATCGCCACCAGCTTCATTCAGTGCATGTTTGACTTCTAGGATACCCATACCTGTTTGTTCTCTTAATTGTTTGATAAGGTTTATATTCATGGTAATCACTCCTCATTTTTATTTTAACATAACTCATCTATATTATTAATAAAACGCATTATATAAACAAAAAAGGCCGAAGCCTTAATCGTTAAAAAGAGATAATTGTTCGATTCCGAATTTTCGATGTCCAGAGATAATACGTTGCCATTTAGAACTTCTTCCTTTTCCTAATGGACGTATTTTATCTTCATCTTTTAAACGCTTTAATGTACGGTCAATGGTTGCATCACTCACATTAGGATGTCTCTTTCTTAAATCTTCTTTTGTGAAAATCTCATCAAGTTTTAAAATACTGTTTTCAATATTGTTTGATTTGTTTAGTTCTTTTTCAAACATATACTCATGAGCCATTTGATCAACTTCTTCATAAGAAGAGATTAAGATTTGTAAGAGTATTCGTGAAAGCATATCGGTTTGTGCAAACCCCGAAGACCAGTAATAAGATGCTGTAATAATCCCTGATTTCCAGCCTTCAAATTCTTTATTAAAAAATTTAAAGAAAGAAATATATTTAAAAACTGAAAAATCCTTAGCAATCAATGCATAAAGCATAATGAAAGCAACTAAATCTGAGTGTTTGGTAAAGATATTCATATTGATGAAATCAACGTAAAAATTAGTAATTAACTGTGTTAATTCGTATTTCTTTGTCTTTAACTGTTTATCGAACAGTAACATTAACTTTTCTAAATCATCTTTTTTACTTGCTTTCTTTCCTTTTAGAATGCCTTCTTCTTCACGTTCATATGAAACAAAAGAAATAGTATCTGTATTTTTAGAAAGAAGTTTAATGAGATTA
>CAYJBI010000170.1:0-2640 GCA_964368345.1 uncultured Mariniplasma sp.
TCAAGGGAGCTTAACCGGAGGATGACAAGGGGGATGTTCTGTTCAACGATTAAGAGCATCTAAATTATTCGTAATGGTTGCCTGCTTATGGCTATCGTAATTTTGAACGTTTTCGCAAACGGACAATGCTCGTCATTACCTATTCAAAATCCCTAAAAGAAAGGACCTAGGAATTGCTTCCCAGGTCTCCCCAGTCTATTTGTTTGTTTTACGATGTTAAATCAGGATTTCCCAATTTTCCCCACTCTATATCATAGAGCCCTATTTATTACCGGTTTTAAGCGAGTAATCAAAGACTTTTTAGAGCGAATGCTATGATATACTGCCCAGTTAACGAAATATCCTATGAATAAAATGAGTAATCAGATTTTCGTATTATTTACATTAGAATTGATTATTTATCTCCTTCTTTCTTGTAGAGGGCATCGATATCCTCTTTCCATTCATCTTCGACTGTCTCGCCTTTTCTCATTCTGCCTATCGTCGTACTCAACTCTATATAGTTAATATCAACACCTTGTCGGCTTCTTGAATATCTCGCTGCTCGTTGCCGTCTAATGCCTAATTTATCAGTAACACTGAATACATCAAAGTTTGCCCCTAAGAATATGAACTCCCAACCAAAAGCTCTTTCTTCATAAGTAATCATTTCTTTAATCGTGCTGTAATTAAAGTTTTCTGAGGCATTTTCTAGACCATCTGTGGTAATCACAAATATGGTCTTACCAGGTTTTTTTTCATCCTCTTTTTTGTGTTCTAAGACAATCTTTTCAATCGTCCTACCAATCGCGTCAAGAAGTGCGGTCATCCCTCGCGGATAGTAGTCTTTATCTGTTAATGGTTTGACTTCATTAATGGGAGTGCGATAACTAATCCTTTCATATTTGTGATCAAACAACACCGTGGTAACAAGCGCTTCTCCTTCTTCCTTCTTTTGCTTTTCAATCATAGAATTGTAGCCACCAATGGTTTCTTTTTCTAAACCGGCCATCGAGCCACTACGATCAAGAATGAACACTAATTCGACTAATTTGTTTTTCATGTTTTTTTCCTCCCTTTCTTGGATTAGCTCTATTATAAAGAAAAAACGACCCCGAAAGGTCGCTTCAAAGGCGACTTTAAAAAAGGAGTTACTCTAGTCCAATCATCTTTAGGCCAAACGAGAAAAGGGTTGCATTAATTTCGTAAAGATCATAATTACCTTTTATGATGTAATAAATGATTACCTTATCGAAATGTTGACTAGTCGATAAGGTGAAACCGGCTTTCGCTAAGAGGTTATTCGTTTCTTCTAAATTAAGTTCGAGGGCTAGTGCCAAGGCAATCGCCGTTACCTTACTCGGTTGATAATCGGGATTGCATCTAATTTTTGAGAATAGTTTTTTATCAACGTTAGCCTTCTTATAAACATAGCTATCGGACAAATCTCGTTCATCAATCATCCGCATGATGGCATCTGAAAATGTTTCGTCTAAATTACCGACTTCATCATCAATAGATTGTTCAAGGTCTATATCATAGCAGATTAATGAGTTAATCAATTCTGTCTCAGACCTAGTGCTTCTTCTTTGAAACCGGTCTATCCTTCTTAAGAAGGAATCAGATGAAATATCATATGGTACTGGCTCTTCGTACACAAGCACATAAATCATCATCTCATGGTCTTCTAAAAAGCGAGAAACACTGGTTAATGCTATTTTTAACGCTTTCTGCCACGGGAAACCTAATGATCCCGAAGATATTAAAGGGAATGCTAATGATTCTATATTTTGCTCATAGGCGAGCAACATTGCCGATAAATAAGTTTCTTCAAGCAGCTGCTCCTCATTGTGATTTCCATCGATAAATCGTGGTGCTACCACATGAATCACATGTTTTGCTGGCAAATTATATCCTTTAGTAATAATTGCCTTCAATGGAGGAATATCGCCAATACTAGTGCGTTCTTGAATAAGCCCCAAACCCGCAGCTTGATAGATATCATAATCAGCGCCACCACTTCCGAATGAAAAATTATTCGTGGAGTTGACAATCGCGTCTACTTCCATTTTGGTGATGTCTTTATTAAGAATAGTAAATGGCATAGCCTATTAATCTCCTTAAGCATTATTTTACATCAGGAAATAATTAAGCGAAGTTTTAATATTTATATGCTGCGAATTATGGGCTTATATAAATTAGTAATCCTCATAAAAAGGTTTCCCTTGGCTTGGTTAGGTATATTTTATCATACCCACTCTCCAACTTTTGGAAACCTCTTCATGCCAATATGGCAGCGTCAGTAGAAACTAAACCCTCTTCAGAACGCAGATGCGGCATTCTTACTATAATCGTTAACGAGTGTGAGTTGCTCGAGTAATGCCAAACACGTTTAATCGCTAATTTTTGAGTTAACATATAGATCAAAATGAGGTATAGAGTTCATATTTAGTCAGTTTCCCCGTTTTTTGTAATTTATGACAACAAAAAGGCCCGATATTTCTATCGAACCTATTGTGCCAATATGGAAGGAAACGCAAATTTTAATACAAATGCAACCAGCAATCGTGGACAAGTGCAACCACTTTGCTAGAAACGTTAAAGAGTGCAACCCCTCTCCTTGTAATCGTTCAATCGTGCAACCCCACCCCCTAATCGTTC
>CAYJBI010000171.1:0-2631 GCA_964368345.1 uncultured Mariniplasma sp.
TTATTTCACAACATATTCTAAAAATAACGAAAATTACTCATAATTTAGTGTTCCTGAGTACCCAATCGAGCGTAAATAATCATTTGCTTGTTTACGATTCTTAAACACGACAATTTTATCTTTATACTCTTGTTCAAAACGCTTTAATAGTTTTCTTGAATCTTTCTTTCTTCCGCCAAATAAAATCCACCAAATAAAACTAAAATTCAATCTTTCTCTACATCCAACACAAACAGAATCACGATTCTGATTATGATATTTTAACCTGCGAACAATAGCACCATAAAGGCATTTAAACCGATTAAAATTAAACATGAATATTTGATCTGCTTCTTCAAATCTTTCAGTCGCAAGTTTTCGGTAAAAACCATCAATAATCCATGCTTTATTACCCATAAACTCTCTCATTTCTTCTTCAACTATTGTTGAATCGCGTTCAATCCAATTAGATTCAAAAAATATTTTATCGATATGCAAAACAGGAATAGCGTACACTTTAGCTAATCGTTTTGAAAATGTTGATTTACCTGAACTTGAATGACCAATTACTGCAATTTTCATAGGCTACTCCACCTCTTCTAATAAAGCCAATAAACTTCCCTTTACTTTTTTGGCTTCACCTTGTTTAACAAAAAGCATTGTGACAATCGATAAAAGAATAAAGAATGCTGCATATGGAAATAAAATAATACGTCCAAATCGATCCATAAGTACACCTGATAAAATAGGGGTAATGATTTGAGCAGTCATTGATGCTGCATAATAGTAACCCGTATATCGCCCTAAATCATAGCCTTTCGATAATTCGACAACCATGACGTATGTGTTAATTCCAATCATTGTCCAACCGATACCTGCACATGCAATCATGCCAGCAGTCAACCATGATTGACCTTCTTTTATTTCAGAAGCAAATGACATCGAAAGAACCATTAGAACCATACCAAGTAAAATCGTTTTTTTACGCCCTAAAGCCATTGAAAGTATGCCAATAGGGATAATAGCAACGATAACAACTGCTTGTGCAATAATAAACTGAAAATCAAAGTAATTTAAATTCAAAACTTTGGGTAAGTAATCAGCTAATTTGCTCATCACTGCATTATAACCCATAAACAAAAGAAAAACAGAGGCTAACATAAAATAGAGTGATAAACGTCTTTTTATTGTAATAGATTTTAAGTTATTCTTAGGTTGATTAGCGATTTGATCAGGTGCGATACCCAATTTTTTATCTATTTCTTGTTTTTCTTTAACAAGTTTAGGTTCATCTACTTTGAGTAAGAATAAGACAAGCGTTAAAATCATGACAACCCCTACGATTATAAACACAACGCCATGTTGATCATAGGTATGTTTATTTAATCCAGATAACATAATAATATAAATCGCCAGAATACCACCAAAAGCTCCCATCAATGTAATAATTGCGTTTGCTTTAGAACGTAAAGGCTTTATCGTAACATCAGGCATTAATGCAACAGCTGGTGATCTAAAAATAGCCATTGAAACAAGTGAAATAAATAAAATACTCGTAAATATAATCAGATTTGTAGGGTCTGAAGATGTGACTTCCCATGCTCTTTCAGATAAGTACTTGTAATATAAATCTTTAACAATTGATAAATCACGATTATTTAACACTTCCCCATTGCTATCTAAAATATCAACGATAGGTTTTTTAATCGTATCTTCCCATATGGATAATTTATGTTGACTAATCAATCCGCCATGAAATGCATTTAATCTTTCTTCACTCATGTGATCAACAACAATATACCAATGATGTCTTTCTAACGAATCAACATCATCACCGAAAGCAACATCGTAATGATATGAAACAATATCTGTTGTTTGGATTTTTAATGTTTGAACATGATCTGCATAAGCAAGTGCCATGAAAGCAAAAGCAGAAAGAACTGTTCCTACAACGATGTACGGTGTTCTTCTTCCTTTTTTTGAATTACTCTTATCAGATAACGCACCAAAAAGCGGCAGCAATATGACTGCCATCACATTATCGATTGCCATTACAATACCTGACCATGTTTGGTTTAACCCAAATTTATCAATCATTGTACGCGCAATCATCATATCGTATGTTTGCCAAAAAAGAGAAATAATAAAGAAAATAAGACCTACATAAAATGTACTTCTGTAATTTAGTTTCATACATATTCACCTGTACGAGACTATTATAGCATAAAAAAAGAAAGGGACCCAAAAGGGTCCCAATGAATTAACGCTTTGAGAATTGTGAAGCTTTTCTTGCTTTCTTTAAACCATACTTTTTTCTTTCCTTGGAACGAGGATCTCTCGATACAAGACCTGCTGGTTTTAAAGTAGCGCGTGATTCGGGGTTAACTTCCATAAGTGCACGCGTAATACCTAAACGGATTGCGCCTGCTTGCCCTGTGAGTCCACCACCGTATACATTGACAGCAATGTCAAATTTGCCTTCACTTTCGGTTAGTGTTAATGGTTGTAGAACGTCTAGACGTACTGCTGGAGATGGTAGGTATTCTTCAAATTCACGGCCATTGATCAAAAATGATCCATTGCCTTGAGTTAGAATAACACGTGCCACTGATCTCTTACGACGGCCAGTTGCTAAGTATTGAACTTTATCTT
>CAYJBI010000172.1:0-2611 GCA_964368345.1 uncultured Mariniplasma sp.
TTGACAGGAGAGTCTTTAAATACTTGTTTAACACGTTTTGACAAAACCTCGTGGTAGTCTTGTCCAAATGTATAAAAAGAAGGGACTAAATGGGATAAGGAATGTTTAATGGTCCTTCTTGGATAGGACAACCCAACAACAGCGATCGTGTCATAAGGAATATCCAAAGAGTCTTTTCCTTTCTTTTTAAGTGCAGACTGATAGGTTTCCTTATCAATCAAACCAAATAGATCAAAGGATTCGCTCAATCTTTGTTTAAGTGCTTCTAATGTCATCTAAATGCACCTTTCTCTCAAAATCAATCTTAGTATAGAAATAGTGACCGACAAATAAAATGATTATATTAGATAAAACCATCGCATACCAAATACCCGCATAACCAACTTCGGTAGCATACATAAAGAATAAGACTAGTGGCACCCTAAGGATCCATAATCGAGTGAATGTCATCGCAAAAGCATATTTATTATTGCCTGAACCATTGAAGACAGATAAGTAGGTTTGGAATAAAGACATTAAAGGCTGCGTCCCCAAAATCCAAATAGAGTATTCAACGGTTACATCCACAATCGCTTTGTTTTTTGAACCTACGATGAACTCAGCAATTGGTTTTGAAACCGGAATGATCAGTAAGACACCAATAAGCATTAAGCTTACGGATAAGTTTCTTGCCAGTTTATAAGATTCTCTAGCCCTAGTAGGGTTATTATTTCCGATATTTTGGCCGATATATGCGGTAGCTACAGAGCCAATTGCCATAACTGGGTTAAGTAGTAAAGACGAGATTCTGTTCCCGGTTGAAAAACCTGATGAAACCACATCACCATAACTTAGAATCATCGACTGAATCACCGCAAACCCTAATGAACTGAAGGCTTGTGCAGCAGCCGATGGCATTGCATATTTTGAAATTTCTTTAATGATAGGTAAATCAAATCCAAGATCTTTAATCGTAAGTCTTGAATGTTTTTTACTAAAGAATAAGTCATATATCGCAAAGGGTACAATCACAATCTGGCTAATTAAAGTAGATAAACCTGCACCATGTATGCCCATATTAAACACATCAATGAAAAACCAGGTTAATACAATATTTAGTAAGATAGCAACCACTGATAATATCACTGGAGATAACGTATCCCCACTTGCTTGTCTAATGGCTTGATAAGCTAAAAACACATAAACGAAAACAAACTCGATAGATCGGTATCTAAAATAAACAATCGCAAACTCAAGTGTATCGCCTTTCGCACCCATCCAGCTTGCAATCAAAGGGGCGCCAAAGAATAATAAAGCGTTAACTACTAATCCAAGAACCACACTATAACTAATCAACTTACCACCATAAATCCTAGCTAGGTTGTCTTTACCTGAACCGATGTATTGGCTTATGATTCCAATACCAGCAATTCCTAATCCAACCCCTAGTGCGTTAAATATGTTATAAATTGGCCAGTGAATGTTAATCGCTGCTAAAGTAGATGCAATCACTTCTTCTGAGGCATCCATTCTCGCAAGGAAATAGGAGTCTACAATATCATGAAGTGACTTGAGCATGTTGCTGAAAAAAAGTGGCAATGCCAGTATTATTAGACCTTTTAGGATCTTAGAATCATGTAATATTAAATGTTTTCGGTCTTGTTTTTCGTTTTGCATTTCCATACCCTCTTTAAATAACATATTCATTATACATAATTAGTGACGTCGATTCAATCATATATATTTATATATGGGAAATATTCTTTTTCGATTATCGAATTCATTAATTTATATTAATATTCTAACTAAATCGTCTATTACTACAAACGATTCTCTAATTAAGATAAATATCGTCATTAAGCCTTTCTTAATTGGTTTTTTTAGGCTATAATAGGTATGAAAGTGAGGCTTTATTATGAAACTAATTGATGATTATATTGATAAATTAATGGCCGGTTCCACCCCAGATAAACCGCTTTGGAACATTGAAGCCATTAGGCATGGTAAAACACCAGCTTGGAACTATGTGGATGGGTGTATGATGACATCTCTTCTGTCCTTATATGACCAAACAAAAGATGAAAAATATTATGAGTTTGTCGAGAATTATGTCGATTACTATGTATTTGAAGATGGCTCATTAAGAGGCTATGAACAACATACCTATAACCTAGACGATATTTGTGAATCTAGAGTTTTATTTGATTTGTTCGAAAGAACCAAAAAAGAAAAATACTCAAAAGCAATTGAACTTACCTATAGACATGTCTTAAGACAACCAAGAACAAAAGAAGGCAGTTTTTGGCATAAATTAATCTACCCGCATCAAGTATGGCTGGATGGACTATTTATGGCTCAACCTTTTTATACGCGCTATGAATCTTTACGTAACAATCAAAAAAACTACGAAGATATTTTAAACCAATTTAAGGTCGCAAGAAACAATTTGTTTGATGAAAACCATCAGTTATACTATCATGGTTATGATGCGTCAAGAACTGCATTTTGGGCAGACAAAACTACTGGATTATCACAAAACTTTTGGTTACGTGCTACTGGTTGGTATGTAGTAGCTATCACCGATGTTATCGGCTATTTAGATCCGTCATATGAACCTAGACAATCCTACTTC
>CAYJBI010000173.1:0-2610 GCA_964368345.1 uncultured Mariniplasma sp.
GAATTAAACTCATATCAATACCATGTGTATGATAGTAGAGTTCTTCACCAAGAATACCAAAAATTCGTTTTAGAGTTTCAGGGTTATAGTGGGCAATATCGCCGATCGAAGTTAGTCCCAAACGATTTAGATTCCGTTCCATGTTCCGTCCGATTCCCCACATTTCTGAAAGAGGAGAGATAGGCCATAACTTTGTAGGAATATCTTTATACGTCCATTTAGCGATAAAATCAATCGCTTTTTTAGATTCAATATCAAGGGCGAGTTTTGCCATGAGCATATTTTCACCAATACCACAGGTAGCAAATAGTTTTGTTTCATCATAAATCGCCTTTAAAATCATTTTTGCCATGTCATAATCACTCATTTGATAGTAATTCAAATATTCTGTGACATCGAGAAATGCTTCATCAATGGAGTAGACGTAAAGATCATCTTCAGAAACAAATCGCAAATAGATTTCAATGATTTTAGTCGAGTATTCAAGATATTTTTCCATGCGAGGTTTTCTAAAAATGATAGGTAAATCTGGTGGAATTTCATGAATCCGGCATCTACTAGGTACGCCTAGCGTTTTAAGATAAGGGGATACTGCAAGGACGATTGAACCGTTCCCTCGTGATTTATCAGCAACGACAAGTGGGGTCGTAAAGGGGTCTAAATCTGAGATAGCACATTCAACAGAAGCGTAGAAGCTTTTAAGATCAATACATAAAATATGACGATAGATTTTATATTCTTCCATGATTTGAACCTCCTTTGTGCCACCATTATATCAATAATTTTTGAAAAAGAAAGAGGTCTCGATAGAGTTTTGAAGTGAAAGTGTTCTCTGAAAAAGATTACATTTATATCCATTATAAACGTAAGCGTTTTAGTTCAAAAGAGTGTTCAAAAAATGTTTGAAATTATCCCCAAATACTTAAGTCAAAAAAGAAAAGCATATGCGAGTGCACATGCTATAAAGTGATAGGTTCTGGATAAGATTGACCTTTCAAATCAACAGTAAGCGATTCAATAATGACATCTTCATAAGGACAATCACGGTGATCACGAGGTAGTTTTGCAATATGATCAACATATTCAATCCCAGAGATAACACCACCAAAAGCAGCATATTGTCCATCAAGATGGGGTGAATGTTGATGCATAATGAAAAATTGTGAAGTTTGTGAATTAGGATCGTTTGTTCGTGCCATCGAAATAACACCTCTTGAGTGCTTTAAGGTGTTATTAAAGCCATTGATATTAAACTCTCCTTTAATTGGACGAAGATCTTTTTTACCCCAGCCACCTTGAATCATAAAACCTGGTATGACACGGTGGAAGATGAGG
This sequence comes from uncultured Mariniplasma sp., assembly GCA_964368345.1. Classification (GTDB taxonomy): domain Bacteria; phylum Bacillota_I; class Bacilli_A; order Acholeplasmatales; family Acholeplasmataceae; genus Peloplasma. The sequence continues at coordinate 1,336 of CAYJBI010000173.1, forward strand.
CCATTGTAATAACCTCTTTTTGCAAGGTTAATGAAGTTGTTGACGGTATTTGGAGCAACTTCTGGAAATAATTCGATAAGGATAGTTCCAACATTTTGAATCTTTAGCGTAACAACAGGGTGATCGTTTTTGAGATAATTTTCGTAATTCATTCTTTTCTTCCTTTCATTGTCGATTGATCTAAACGACGAGTTTGATATTTTCTAAAACTAACTGTGCCATAGACACCAATAATAATCATTGCACTTCCTATATAGTGATAGTATTCAAGTTTTTCTTTAAGAAGAATGGCACCAACAATAATCGCAACAATCGTTGAAAGATTAGAATAAATAGATGTAATATGTGCAGGAGCTTGGCTGAGCGCGAAATTGACTAAGAAGAAACCACCAATTGAAGCAACAATACCTAAATATAATATAGGAATAATAAGTTCAACATGATAAAGATTGGTTATGTAATCTATAATACGTCCTTCAAAAATTAGTTTTGTAAGGTAGAACATGTTGAAGACAACAGCGCCATAGAGCATCATGAAATATGTAATCTCATAAGGCTTTAAATTCTTTGAGGCATTTCTTGAGGCAATATTGAAAAGTGCAGCAGATAAAACAGCACCTAAAAGTAGGAGATAACCAAGAACTTCAAAGGCAATACCATCTTGCACTTTAAAAAACTGAATAAAGAGTACACCAGAAACTGATAGAAAGATAAAGATTAATTGAACAGGTCGTGGCTTTTCTTTCAATATTAACGCAGATAAGAGTGTCACGAAAATCGGAATCATCGCAATCATAAGTCCAGCTTCACCACTGGTAGTTAAACTTAAACCGTAGGTCTCTGTCAAAAAGTAAAGAATAGGTTGAAACAATGCGACTAAAAATAAAGGTCCTATATGACGTTTTTCAAAACGTATGGTTACGATTTTTGTTAAACGAAGAATTTCATAAACAACAAATGCTATTAAGAAACGATAGGCAATCAAACCAATCGGACTCACATATTTCATCGCAACCTTAGAAAACATAAATGTAAAACCAAATATGATTGCATATAAGATACCAGCAAGATGTACTTTCTTTGACATATAAACCTCTTTGATGTGTCTGATCATCATATTTATGTATTCTTTTGACACATTACTCTCTCATGATAACAGGTTTCAAATTGATTTTGCACACAAAACGATAAAAATCATCATAAAATGATGCCATTAAGTTTTTAAAAATATAATGATATGTTATTGACAATAGTGTATGACATACAGTATAATAC
>CAYJBI010000174.1:0-2551 GCA_964368345.1 uncultured Mariniplasma sp.
TAAATTTAATATAAAAAATATAGGTAAAAAAATATTTGCTAAGTATTTTGGGTTTGAACAAGGCGTCGATATCACTGATGATGTTGCCGTTCTTTTTCGTCGTAATGTTGTTATTAAGAACATCGTCTTTGTTTCGAACCTTATGTATTCGATTATTCTTTTTCTTTTATCACTATCTACTCGTGATCAAGTCACTGATTGGATTGTCACATTTATTGCATTCCCACTCACCTATGTGATTAATAAGTTTTTAAATAAACTAATCAATATGGATCCACACGATAAAACAAAACAATCTGTAGCCATGTATGTATCAGCATTCTATATTTTCTTTTCATCAATTTTAATATACGCAAGGCTATATCAAAAAGAATACTTTGAAACAGCTGCTTATATTCTTATGTATTATGCAGTCGTTGTTATTTCTCTTTATCAGGAAAGAAAACTGTTATCATCATCTTTTCAAGGATTACTTGCATTATTAACAGTGATTCATTTTATTTGGACGTACAATATTCAAGGTCTTGTTCAAGGAGATACAATTGTTCAGTTTTTACCTCGTTTTGTCACTTTACCTGAATTTGGAGATATTTTACTTAGAACATTACTCTTTATTCTTTTTTACTTTGTTGTCTATGCGATTGTTTCCATGGGACAATATATGCAAGAAGAACGTAAAAAAGAACTTGTGAAAAGAAGACAAGTTCAAGGCGATTTTTCACATATTGTAGGTGATTTATTTTCAGTTGTTTTCTCAAGTTCTTATACATTAATGGATAAACGCCATGCAGCACAAGTTCAACAAATGAGTGAGAAACTAGCAGATTATTATGGGTTATCTCTTGATAAAATAAAAATAATGAATCAATACGCATTAATTCATTTACAGTATCAAGAGATTAAAAATATGCTAAATGACATGAACAGCTTTTCTGAACAATCATATGATGTACTAAAAGAAAAAACAGAACTTGGATCAATGATAGCTAAAAGAATGCAGCTCGCACAAAAATGTGAAGATATTACTCGCGCTCATATTGAAGATTCTGCAAATGAAAAATTCTTAAAAGAAATGCTTCTCATACAACCAGAAATTGAATCTCAAATTATTCTTTTAGCAGATTTATATATTACTATGCGGGGTCCAAAACCATATAAAAGACCTATGGCACATTCACTTGTGTTTAAATCATTCCAAACTGATTTAGGGCAGTATTTTGATCATGATTTAAAGGAACGATTTTTAAAATTTCATGATGAATTTTCTGAAATGTATAATAATTTCTAAGATAAATTGATTGACATTTCCGTGATTCTCATGTATCATTAATCAGGATTTATAATTTAATCTAGTTTCACTTATTCAGAGCTATCGAGGCTAGTAACCGTTGACATAGCAGCAACCTATTTAAATTAGGTGCTAAATACGAGGGGTTAAGTGACCCATCAATAAGGAAGAATCCAAGACAATTGGTGTTTCTCCTTAGAGAAGCACTTTTTTAATGAAAAAGAGAGGTTTTTATATGAAAAGATTATTTAGTAGTGAATCAGTCACAGAAGGGCATCCAGATAAAGTTGCAGACTATATTTCGGATTCAATATTAGATGCAGCACTAGAACAAGATCCAAATGCCCGTGTTGCTTGTGAGACAGCCGTAACAACGGACTATGCATTACTCTTTGGAGAAATGACAACAACAGCGAAGATTGATTTTGAGAAAGTTGTTAAACATGCGATCAATGAAATTGGGTATTCCAAAAAAGAATATGGCTATAATGCTGATGATGTGATTGTTGATGTTAGAATTAAACCACAATCTCCAGATATTGCATTAGGTGTTGATGAAAAAGAAAATAAAGAACAAGGGGCAGGTGATCAAGGCCTCATGTTTGGTTATGCAACAAATGAAACCATCACACTCATGCCATTACCTATTTATCTTGCACATCGTTTAGCTGAGCGTTTAAGTTATGTTAGAAAAGAAAATATTATTCCTGGACTTCGTCCTGATGGTAAAACACAAGTCACTGTTTCTTATAATGAAAAAAATCAACCTGAATCAATACACACTGTTGTTTTATCAACACAACATGATGAATTTTGGTCTCAAGATGTCCTTCATAAAGAAATAATGGAACATGTGATAAACCCTGTTTTAATTGGATATGATACAACTGAAACGATTTATCAAATTAATCCAACAGGACGTTTTGTTATCGGTGGTCCGCATGGAGATGCAGGACTAACAGGAAGAAAAATCATTGTTGATACGTATGGTGGATATGCACGTCATGGTGGAGGAGCATTCTCAGGAAAAGATGCTTCAAAAGTAGATAGAAGTGCTGCATATATGGCTCGTTATATTGCAAAAAATATCGTGGGTTCAGGAATTGCTGATCAATGTGAAATTCAAATTGCCTATGCGATAGGTATCGCAAAACCTGTTTCTCTTTCTATTAATACATTTAAAACTGAAAAAGTAGCCATTGATAAGATTTATGATGCAGTTAATCAAAATTTTGATTTACGACCAGCTGCAATTATTAAAAC
>CAYJBI010000175.1:0-2545 GCA_964368345.1 uncultured Mariniplasma sp.
TGAGTATATACTATCATTTGAACTTCACAATTATAAATAAAAAACGGCTTAATTAAGCCGTTTATTTATTTTATTATTACTTTTTTTCAACTCTAATTTTCTTTAAATTAGCAAAATGAGGAAGACCATCAACAAGCTTTGCTTTTGAATCACCTTGGATTAAAGGAAGCGCATAATCAACATAGTCTTGTGTAAGTCCTTTTCCATTAGGAAGAATCCATTCAAGTGGTACTTTTTGTTCTGTATTAGCAGCTAACTTTAATGGAAGTAATACATATTTCATCTTGTAAGGATTTGAAGAGATTCTCTTGAATCCAACCATTTTATCAGTTGTTCCTCTAACTGCTGCTTGAACTGCTTTTTTACCAGCATTAAATGCTTCTTCAACATCAATTTTTGAAGCTAAGTGAGCAGCAGATCTTTGGATAAGTGAGAATTCAATGGCTCTTACTTTGACATCAATACGATTGGCTACTTGTTCAGCTAACACTTGGGCAGTTCCACCTAATTGTGCATGACCAAAGGCATCACGTTTTAATTCTTGATACATTTCAGGAATGTATTTGCCTTCTTTAGTTTTGATTCCTTCAGAAACAGCAACAATAACCTTACCTTTTTTAGCTAAGTTTTCTTCAACTGCAGCAAAGAATTGTTCAATATCAAAAGGAACTTCAGGAAGATAAATTAAGTCTGGACCTTGACCTTTGTACTGTGCAAGAGCAGCAGCGGCTGTTAACCAACCAGCATTTCTTCCCATAACTTCAACGATGGTCACTTGTTTTGTATCGTATACAGTGGCATCATGGTACAATTCCATAAATGTTGTAGCAACATATTTTGCTGCTGAAGCATATCCAGGAGAGTGGTCTGTTGCATTTAAGTCGTTATCGATTGTTTTTGGAACACCCATAACATTACAATCATAACCAGACTTCTTAAAGAATTTTGAAATTTTGTTACATGTATCCATTGAATCGTTTCCGCCATTATAGAAGAAGTAACGGATGTTATACTTTTTAAACACTTCTAAGAGACGTTCGTATTCACTTGGATCTTTCTTTGGATCTTTAAGTTTAAATCTTACTGATCCAATAGCTGATGAAGGTGTGTTTTTTAAACGTAAAAGTTCTTCTAAATCTTCTTTTCCAATATCGTAGAAGTCTTCATTTAAGACACCCTTGATACCATGAACAGCACCGTAAACAGCAGTGATATTTTCTTGTTTTAATGCTTCAATAAAAACACCTGCAGCACTTGAGTTAATGACGCTTGTTGGTCCGCCAGATTGACCGAGGAGCGCAGCTCCAACTAAATTTTTCATGTGATCACCATTTCTATATGATTTTTTGATTTCCACATGATATTTTACCACAAAACAGATATTATAAAAGGATTCTTGTTAATAAATCGTTTTCATAATTTACCAAAATGGTTAGATGATACCTTAAATGCGTGCGCATATGTTATAATATCTATGCATGACGTTTTTTTATGTTAGGGAGTTGAAAATCTATGAAAATTGCTGTTTTAACATCAGGCGGTGACGCTCCAGGTATGAATGCTGCCATTCGTGCAGTTGTTAGAGCTGGATCGATGTATGGACATGAAATTTATGGCATCAAAGATGGTTACCAAGGTATGATCAATGATGACCTTATTTTATTAAACCACCAAAGTGTTTCAGGTATGCTTAATTTGGGTGGAACATTTTTAGGGACATCAAGAGCCCCTGAATTTTTAAAAGAAGACGTAAGACAACAAGCAATCGACCATTTGAAAGCTAGAGGAATCGAAGCTCTCATTGTTATTGGTGGCGACGGCACTTATCGTGGAGCAATTGATTTGTCACGTATGGGCCTTAAAACCATAGGTTTACCAGGGACCATTGATAATGATATTGCCGGTACAGATTTCACCATTGGATTTCATACAGCAGTTGAAACGATTGTTGATGCAATCGATAAATTGAGAGATACTTCAACATCTCATCAACGGTGTTCTATTGTTGAAGTGATGGGAAGACATTGTGGAGACCTTGCGCTGTTTGCTGGTATTTGTGGTGGGGCTGAATTTATTATTACACCTGAAAATCCAATGAACAAAGAAGTTATTATTGAACGTTTAAAGAAACATAAAAAAGAAGGAAGACGACATGCCATTATCGTCATCACTGAAAAAATACTTAACGTCCATGATTTTGCAAATGAAATCACTGAAAAGTCAGGATTTGCATCACGTGCTACAGTTCTAGGTTATATTCAACGTGGTGGTTCACCATGTCCAGAAGATCGTATATTAGGATCTCGTATGGGAACATATGCAGTTGAACTTCTTAATGATGATATTTATGGTGTATGTGTAGGAGTTCGTGATTCACGTATGGTTCATTTACCATTTTCAAATGTTGTTGGAATGAAAAGACCAAAGAATGAACTTTATAATCTGGTTAAAAAGGTTTCATAAATATATGAAATCATATATCATAAAAGTGATGATAATTTACGAAAGGAAAATGCAGATATTTGCTATGCTCTTGTAACTGGCG
>CAYJBI010000176.1:0-2519 GCA_964368345.1 uncultured Mariniplasma sp.
ATTTAAGTCTCGGAATCATCGGGATCATTATCATTATTTTTATTGTGTTATTCTTTATTCTTGGGGATAAAGATAAAGAAGACTAATGTTTGAAAAAAACAGAAAGGAATACATCATGTTAGAAGTAAAAAACGCACGCATGCTCTATGGTGATTTGGTTGCAGTTGATAAGTTAAGCTTCAACATCAAACCAGGAGATATCTTCGGTTTACTTGGTACGAATGGTGCCGGAAAAACCACGACCTTCCGTATGATTATGGGTTTACTTGAACCTACAGAAGGTGAGGTCCTATACAATGGACAGCATGTTGGGTATCACAATGTCAATGAAATTGGTTATATGATAGAAGAACGTTCTTTATTAACAAAAGTAACAGTTAAAGAACTTATGCTCTATTTTGGTCAACTCAAGGATATGGATCCCAAAGTTATTTTAGAACGTTTGGACTACTGGTTACAACGTTTTGATATTTTAGATTACAAGAATAAGAAGATTAAGGAATTATCTAAAGGTAATCAACAGAAAATTCAGTTTATTTCAGCAATTATCAATAATCCAAAGCTTCTTGTCTTAGATGAGCCATTCTCTGGATTAGATCCTATCAATACAGAGTTATTTGTTGAAGTTATTCGTGACTTTCAAAAACAAGGAGCAATGGTTGTATTCTCATCACATCAACTCGATCATGTTGAATCATTTTGTGAAGAACTAATTGTTCTCGAAAAAGGAAGAGTCATCATTGAAGGTCGTATTGATCAGGTTAAAAAAGATTTTAAAAAACAAAATATCAAGATTAAAGGTGATGTTGATCCTGAAATATTACGTCAAATACCAGGTGTTTTCCAAGTAGTTGAAAATGTGGATCAAGTTATTGTTAAAATTGAAAATGATGAAGTTGCACACTCTGTTTTCGATTATGTAAAGACATGTAAAAATGTGAGCAAATATGACGTAGAACAAGCATCACTTTCAGAGATTTTTATTGCAAAGGTAGGTCAGTCACATGAAAAAGTTTAAGTTTCTTGTTAAGTTTGGTCTACTCAAGAGAATCGGTAGAAAATCATTTTTAATTGCAAATTTAGTCATTGCGATATTATCAATCATCGTTATTAATTTACCAGCCATCATATCCATGTTTGGCGGAGATGATGAGGAATTAACTGAACTCAATATCCAAGTTGTCGATGAAGTTGGATATAATGCATTATCAAGTGATTTACAAATAACCTTTAATCAAGGTTTACCTGCTAACTTTTATTTATTCACAGAACTAGATGCAAGTGAAGTCAATATTGATACATTCTGGACAGATGAAACTCAAGATGTGATGTTCACATTTAGTGGTTCACAAGATGATCCAGTGATTCACATTTACAGCAAATATCCTGAAATGAATGCAGGATTCATGAATCAAATTGAACTTCAGCTAATTAATTATGAATTAGGAGGTTCATATGAACGTCCAGTATTTGATATGGTACTAGCACCTGATTATGAAGATCCAGAAGCAGGTATGATGATAGGTTCAATCTCAAGTCTATTGATTTTACCACTCTTTATGCTTGTCACTATGGCAACTCAGTTTGTTGGTGTTGATATTATTGAAGAAAAATCAACAAAAGCAATTGAAACAATTATCGCAAGTGTTCCAGCAAATACTCATTTCCTTTCAAAGATAGTAGCAAGTATTTTCTTTGTGATTATCCAAGGTGGACTTATTCTTTTCTACGGAGTTCTTGCAGCACTGGTTGGTAAGTTTTTCCAAAGTTCATCTGCACTTAATCTACCCGAAGGTAGTGGTTCATTGTTACAGTATCTAGAAACAATTTTACCGAATTGGCCGATGTTATTGTTAATGACTGTTTTATTCATGGTTGTTGGCACATTATTCTATTTAGTAGTTGCAGCTTTATTCGCTTCAATGGCTGTTACGCAAGAAGATTATCAACAGTTCCAGTCACCATTGATGCTTATGTTACTTGGTGGGTTTTACATTGGTATCTTCGCACCAATGGCTGGTGGAGAAAGCTTTATGAAAATTATGGCATTTGTACCTATCTTCGCACCTATGGTTGCTCCTGTAGCCATGGCAGGTGGTTCTATGTCAATCCTTCAAGGTTCTATTGCACTTGTTGTACTTATTGCCTTCTTAGCAGTTACAGTATATTTTGTATCACCGGTTTATAAGGTAGCTATTCTTAATTACGACCAAACGAAGTTCTTTAAGCGTATTGGAGATAATTTCAAAAAAGCATTCCAGAAAACTAAAAAACAAAAATAACCATTTATAGTATTAGATAAAGACTGTTTAACGAAAGTTAAGCAGTTTTTTTAATACGATATTTGTATAATTGATAGCACATTTTTATTTTTATAGTATATCTATTTATTAAGATTTTATTATTTGACATATATATGATTTAAACATATGACCAATATTGGGTATAATAAGTATGTAGGATTTATGAATTGAGATGGATAGATTGAAAAGAATAAGATCAATAAACTTTATCACGCT